>JAEEZH010000010.1 GCA_016288495.1 Lachnospiraceae bacterium | reverse complement strand
GATGGCGTCCTCATAATCCGCCATGGATTCTGTCTTTGCATTGTCTGCTGTCTTTGCCGATGCTGCTTCTGTTGCTGTTGTATCTGCTCCGGTCTTTACTTCTGTCTTTACTTCAGCGTCGCTCATTTTTACTCCTCTCACCCACTACTTCATCATGTTCTCAAGATACTCTCCGGCCTTGCCGATCATCTCGGGAATGCCTGCGGGGTTCTTGCCGCCTGCCTGAGCCATGTTAGGACGACCGCCGCCGCCGCCTCCGATGAGTCCGGCCAGCTGCTTGATCAGGTTACCGGCGTGAGCCTTCTTCTTCTGGGCCTCATCGGTAGCCATTACCACCAGGTTTGCCTTGCCGTCCACATCCGAAGCCAGGACTACCACGCCCTCGCCTATCTTTGTCTTTATATTGTCTGCCAGATCGCGCAGGGCGTTCATGTCAGCTCCGGGGACCGAAGCAGCCACCATCTTTACGCCCATGACTTCCCTGACATTATCCATTATATCACCAAGCGAATCCCTGGCTGCTGCAGCCTTGAGTTCCTTAACCTCAGCTGTCAGATCCTTGATCAGGTTTACCATACTCCTGATCTCATCCGCCAGATGGTCGGGAGTGGTCTTCATGGCACGGCAGATCAGATCCATCTTCTCTTCGATATTCTCATAGTATGCCCTCACATTATCTCCTGTGATGGCTGTGATCCTTCTGACGCCGGAAGCTACAGAATTTTCGGATATGATCTTGAACATCCCTATGTCGCCGGTATGGGATACGTGGGTACCGCCACACAGTTCCTTGGAGAAATCACCCATGGATACGACTCTCACGTCATCCGCATACTTTTCTCCAAAGAGTGCCATGGCGCCGGATTTTTTGGCCTCCTCTATGGACATCACCTGTGTATCCACGGTCAGGTCCTCAGCTATTTCCTTGTTGACCAGATCCTCTACCTTCTTAAGCTCTTCACCGGTCATAGCCTGGAAATGCGAAAAGTCAAATCTGGTACGCTCGCCATCCTGATATGAACCGCTCTGCTCCACATGGGTTCCCAGCACCTCACGAAGTGCTTTCTGCAAAAGGTGTGTGGCCGAATGATTGCGGCAGATATTGTGGCGCCTTACCTCATCCACAGTCAGAGTCGCCTTATCCCCTGTCTTGATCACGCCTGCCTTTACCACGCCGTAATGACCGATCCTGTTACCGGTCAGCTTCTCGGTAGCGGTCACTTCAAATTCGCCCTCAGCGGTCTTTATGATACCCGTATCGCCTTCCTGGCCGCCCATGGTGGCATAAAAAGGTGTCACGGGAGTGACTATGCAGCCCTTCTGGCCCTCGCTGATGACCTCACTGATGGAAGTACCGTCCTCCTCGATGAGAGCCATGGCCGAAATGTTCTGCTCCATGGTCAGCTTGTCATAGCCGTCAAAAACACTGGTGACATTCGCATCGTAATCATCCCAGACCGTAGCGTCGGCTCCCATGTAATTGGTGGTCTTTCTGGCGGCCCTGGCTTTTTCCTTCTGCTCCTGCATGCATTTCTTAAAGCCGTCTTCATCCACCTTAATGCCTTTTTCTTCCAGCACCTCCGCAGTCAGATCCAGGGGGAAGCCAAAGGTGTCATAGAGTCTGAAGGCATCTTCACCGCTCAGGGTATCGCTGCCCTCTTTCTTAAGCTTATCCTCATACTCAGCCAGTATATTAAGGCCCGCGTCTATGGTCTTGTTGAACTGCTCTTCTTCCTTGGTCAGATTATTGATGATGAAATCATGCTTTTCGATAAGCTCGGGATATCCGTCCTTGGATCCCTCGATCACGGTCTCTGCCAGCTTTGCCAGGAAAAGCCCGTCGATATTGAGCTTCCTGCCCTGACGTGCGGCACGTCTGATGATACGGCGCAGCACATAGCCCCTTCCTTCATTTGAAGGCATGATACCGTCAGAGATCATGAAGGTGGCGGAACGCATATGATCCGTGATTATACGGATAGACACATCGGTGTCGTAGTCTTTTTTATACTCCACGCCTGCCAGCTGACATACATGGGAACGCAGGGCGTAGATCGTATCAACGTCAAAAATGGAATCCACATCCTGTACCACGGAGGCCAGTCTCTCAAGTCCCATTCCCGTATCTATATTCTTCTGTGCCAGTTCCGAATAGTTACCCTTTCCGTCGTTGTCAAACTGGGTAAACACGTTGTTCCAGATCTCCATATATCTGTCACAGTCGCAGCCCACGGTACAGTCAGGCTTGCCGCAGCCATATGCTTCTCCGCGGTCATAATATACTTCGGAGCAGGGGCCGCAGGGACCTGAGCCGTGCTCCCAGAAATTGTCTTCTTTTCCGAAACGGAAGATCCTCTCTTTGCTGATGCCGATCTTTTTATTCCAGATCTCAAAGGCCTCATCATCCTCCAGATAGATCGAAGGGTAGAGCCTCTCGGGATCAAGTCCCACTCTCTCGGTCAGAAACTCCCAACACCAGGTGATGGCTTCCTCCTTGAAATAGTCACCGAAGGAAAAGTTTCCCAGCATCTCAAAAAAAGTACCATGACGGGCGGTTTTTCCCACATTTTCCAGATCTCCTGTCCTGATACACTTCTGGCAGGTGGTCACCCTGCGCCTCGGGGGCACTTCCTGCCCCGTGAAATAAGGCTTAAGAGGGGCCATTCCCGAATTTATCAAGAGAAGGGAGTTGTCATTGTGGGGGATGAGTGAGAAGGACTTCATCTTCAGATGCCCTTTCTCCTCAAAGAAATCAAGAAACATTTTTCTCAGTTCGTTTACGCCATACTTTTCCATGGAATTTCTTTCTCCTTAAATATATTATCTACTCAATTTATTATCTGCTAAAACTACAACCTCTGTCATCCTGAGCGCAGCGAAGGATCTTATTGTATCATCCCATATAAATCCTTCCAACCGGGATTAATGCTTTCTACCAGTTTATTCTTTTTATCACGCTTTAATCCTTTAAGCTGCTTCTCTCTCTGAATAGCAGCCTTAACATCACTTGTTTCCTCAAAATATACCAGTTTATTTACATTATATTCACTTGTGAAACCCTCTACCATTTTATTTTTATGCTCATATATTCTACGAGCAAGATCATTTGTAACACCTATATACATCACTTTATTATTCCAATTGGTAAGAATATAGACATAGTATTTTTTCAATAGGTTTGGGATCTCCTTATTTCAAATCTATCAAGATTCTTCGCTTCGCTCAGAATGACCACGGTGTACGGTAATCATAATAACCACGGTGTACGGTAATCATAATAACCACGGTGTACGGTAATCATAATGACCACGGTGTACGGTAATCATAATGACCACGGTGTAATCCATGTCTTTTCAGTTAGTAAGAATCTACAAAATCTTCCTCGCCGCCGGAGGCTGTGGCCTCCTGAACAGGCTTCTCGCCGGAGTACAGGAGCTTCAGGGCTATGGGCGTCACCAGAGAAGAGACTATGATCAGCAGGATGACCGGGGTAAAATACTCCGCATCCATAAGTCCTGCGGACAGGCCCTTCTGGGATACGATCAGCGCCACTTCTCCTCTGGTCATCATGCCCACGCCTATCTTGAGGGCATCCCGGTTATTGTATTTGAAAAGCTTGCCTGCCAGACCGCAGCCCACGATCTTGGCGATCAGTGCCACGAAAACAAATAACAGGCTGTATACTATCATATTACCGTCTATATGGTCAAACTGCGTCTTTATTCCTATGGAGGCAAAAAAAATGGGACCGAAGAACATATATGAAGACACGTCCATTTTTTCGGCTATATAATCGGAATCCTCAATGGAACACAGGATGACACCCGCCACAAAGGCTCCGGTGATATCCGCTATCCCGAAAAACTTTTCCGCCACAAAGGCAAGAGCCAGACACACGGCCAGCGAAAAGATGGGAAGACGGCGCATCCTGTGATATCTGTTATCCATCCATTTAAATGCATGGTACAGGATCACTCCCACACCCAGGGCAAATACAAAGAAGAGCACGGTACGGATCACCACGCCGGTGGGCTCCACATCCTCCGATACAAAACCGATGACAAAGGTGAGTACTATAATGCCTATGACGTCATCGATTATGGCGGCGGACATGATCAGTGTCCCCACCTTTCCGTTCAGGTGTCCCAGTTCCTTCAGCACCTGAACAGTGATGGATACGGAGGTGGCCGTCATGATACAGCCGGTAAACAGGGCTTTGTAGAATTCCATATTCCCCGGCTGGGAAAAGCCGAAGAAAAAGCTGTGTAGCAGATACCCGCCGTACAGCGGCACCGCCACTCCCACACAGGCTATTAGCAAAGCCTGGGGCCCGGTCTTTATCAGTTTCTTAAGGTTCGTCCCCAGTCCTGCGGAAAACATAAGGAGTACCACTCCTATCTCCGCCATCTGGGATATGAAGTCCTTGGGCTGTACCAGTCCCAGCAGGCAGGGGCCGATGATTATACCGGCGATGATCTCGCCTGCCACCTCGGGGATCTTTATCTTTTTGGCGCATAGTCCCAGAACTTTCGCAGTTATAACGATGATCGCCAGATCATCAAGTATTCTGTAGGTTTCCATTATGTATAATTCATCTCGATTCTACTATAAAATTGTTAATATCTAAAATCTCTCAAAAAGCCCATAATATCTTTAGTTCTATATTATAAAGCCAAGTCTTTGCCTGCAACGGCATCAGACTTCTTCGCTCAGACATAGGACCAACTCGCTCCGAAGTCTGATTGCCTGCGCGGGATAAACAAAATTAAAACCCAACGTAAGCACAAGTGTGTAGATTATATTACTGCGTGCCGGCGATCTCCCTGGCTACGAACACTCCCGAAGCGGAAGCATGGGAAAGGGAATGGGTCACTCCGGAACCGTCTCCTATCACATACAGGCCGGGATAATTCGTTTCCAGCCTCCCGGAAAGCTTCACTTCCATGTTGTAGAATTTCACTTCCACGCCATAAAGCAGGGTATCGTCATTAGCAGTACCGGGAGCTATCTTGTCCAGCGCATGCACCATCTCGATGATACCGTCCAGGATACGCTTGGGCAATACCAGGGACAGATCCCCCGGAGTAGCCGCAAGGGTGGGTCTCACGGTGCTCTCGTTAAGCCTCTTTTCATTGGTGCGGCGGCCTCTCTCCAGATCGCCGAAGCGCTGTACTATCACGCCGCCTCCCAACATATTGGAAAGACGGGCTATACTCTCGCCGTATCCGTTTGAGTCCTTGAAGGGCTCGGAGAAATGCTTGGCCACCAGGAGGGCAAAATTCGTATTGTCGGTCTTGCGCTCCGGATCCTCAAAGCTGTGACCGTTTACGGTCACGATGCCGTTGGTATTTTCATTTACCACGATACCGTTGGGATTCATACAAAAAGTACGGACCCTGTCCTCAAACTTTGACGTGCGGTAAACTATTTTACTCTCATAAAGCTCATCCGTCAAATGTGAAAAGATGACGGCGGGCAGTTCCACCCTGACACCTATATCCACACGGTTGGAGCTGGTGGGAATGGACAGCTTCTCACACAGGCTCTCCATCCATTTGCTTCCGCTTCTGCCCACGGAAATGATGCATCTGTCCGCATCCAGGGTATCACCTTCATAAATGACCCGGTAGCGCTTATCCTCCGTCACATCCACGCTCTCCACGGGAGTATGGAACAAAAACTCCACCTTGTCCTTGAGCTGATCGTAGATATTTCCCAGGACCACATAATTTTTGTCCGTACCCAGATGTCTCACGGAAGCGTCCAGAAGGGACAGCTTGTTCTGAAGGCAAAGTTTCTTGAAGCTGCTGCCGGCAGTGGAAAACATATGGGTGCCTTCCCCTCCGTTTGCCATGTTTATGCCGTCCACGTATTTCATCAGCTCAATGGCTTTTTCCTTGCCTATGTATTCGTAAAGCGTGCCACCGAAATCGTTGGTGATATTGTACTTACCGTCGGAAAAGGCGCCGGCACCGCCGAAGCCCTTCATGATGGCGCAGGTGGGGCACTTTATGCAGCTTTTCACCTTACCTGTGTTGATGGGGCACTGTCTCTCGCTCAGAGGAAAACCCGCCTCAAACACGGTCACCTTGAGAGACGGATCCAGTTTGACCAGCTCATATGCAGCAAAAATCCCCCCCGGGCCCGCTCCGATTATCGCTATATCCGCTTTTTTACTCATAATCGCACCTTCCTTCATGATTCTTCACTACCCTCTGTCATTCTGAAGGCTTTAGCCTGAAGAATCTTGAACATACATGACTGTATATTTACGCCAACTCTTTCAAGATTCTTCGCTTCGCTCAGAATGACCATGGTGTACCGTACATAGAATGACCGTGGTGTACTGTATGCCAAATTATGACTGCCGTCATAATCGCACCTTCCTTTCTCGTAACGCCCCCTCACATTCGTTCGGCGGCATGTCGGTCGGTGCGATGCAGAATTATGACTATCGTCATAATCGCACCTTCCTCTCATACCCGTTTTTACCATAGTATTTCAAACACAACAGTGTGACATCATCAAAATGGTTGGTATCCATCGAGAAGGATCTGACGGATCCCATAAGATTCCTGGTCAGTTCCTCGCAGGATGATCTCTTGTTCGAATTCAGCAGGCTAAGCATCCTGTCAAGGCCATACCGCTGCTTTCCGGCACCCCTTTCGTCCGTCACGCCGTCAGTGTAAAGGACCAAGATATCATTGGGGGAAAGAGCGATCTCATATTCGTTAAACTCTATATCGCTGACAGAGGCCAGCGGAGGATCGTTTTCGGTTCCGATCAGTCTGAAATCCGCCATCTCATGCATGAATGCGGGATACTCATGACCCGCGTTCACGGCAGTGATGACTCCGCTGCGAAGATCCAGTATTCCGAACCAGATGGTCACAAAAAGATTGGCTTTATTGTTTTCGCAAAGCTGCTCGTTGGTCCTTTTCAAAACCTCGGCAGGGGACACCCGGGGCAAGGCGTTATTCTTTATCAATATCCTGGTGGTCATCATGAACATGGCGCCCGCGATGCCTCTGCCTGACACATCCGCCACCACCAGAGCCAGATGGTTGTCATCTATCATAAAGAAATCATAGAAATCTCCACCCACTTCCTTGGCAGGGGACATGGCTCCATAAATATCAAAATCAGTCCGTCCGGGGAATGCGGGGTATTCACGGGGGAGCATTTCCATCTGCATATGGGATGCCAGCTCCAGTTCCGCATCCACCCTGTTCTTTTCAGCGTTCAGCGCCGATACGTCATCTACACGCCTTTTAAGGTTTACTGCCATATCGTTGAACTTTTTGGCCAGCTCGCCCACCTCATCATCATCACCAACAAAAGCGCGGTGCGACAGGTCTCCGGAGCTCATTTTCTCCACATCTTTTCCCAGGGCTATGATGGGAGATGTGATCATATCTGCATACTTTCTCGAGAATACGGTGATCAGTATAAAAATGACTATGAAGATACCCACGAAGGAAATGATGGTATTGATGATACCCAGATCCATCTCCCTCACTGTCCCCGAGAGCACCTTTTCATCCATGGCTATACAGAGCTTCCAGTTGGTACTGGGAATGATCCTGGCCATATAATACTTGCCGTTTGACGAATGGAGCAGCTCATTCTCCGTATTTAACAGACGGGTAGCTGTACTCGTATCCAGATCTGCATAATCAAAGACAGACAGATTCATTCCGTCCGGGGATATGATGATGCCGTTTGAGTCGATCATAAAGGACTCCACCTTATCTCCGGTGCCGGTAGGCATCACCATATTATAGACATCGGCTATGCGAAGGTCCATGGCAAGGACGCCGCAAAAGCTGTCCTTTTCATCATAGACCGGGGTGGCACAGGTGACTACCAGACCTTTTCCGAAGTTGTCCATATAAACGTCTGAATAGACCGGAGCCATTTTTTCCACTGCCAGCTTATACCAGTAGCTGTCCTTAAAATCATATACTACGGCTTCACCCGATTCATCATAGGCCTTGTACTGGGGAAATGCGTCATAACAGAGTATCTGACCGGATTCAAGTCCCAGATAGATCGCCACCACATCACAGCCGTCCTGGATCATGGAAGGCCTGAAGACATACTGTGTGTTTGCCAGCAATTCCCGCTCATCCCTTAAAGCCTCACGGTTAACGGATTCGTTAAGAAAAGTAACCTGCATGCACAGCTCACCGGGGGACATGCCGGCATTACTGGTACTGACAGGGACCCTGGGATAAAAATCCTTATTCAGATAAAGCTCATGGACATAATTCGCCAGATAGGTCAGAAATCTGCTGCTCTCAGCCAGCTTTGAATCCACCAGGGTAGACCTGGAACTCATAAGATCCGTGAAGATCTGATGGGTCTGGCCGTTCATTATATCCATGTTCCTTTTTCTGATAAAAAGCATGCTGACCATGCTGGTGATACCCACGCAAAGTATAGCGATAAGGGATATCAGCAGCATGTATCTGCGAAGCCTGGTGCTTATGGATTTGTTTTTCAGATACTGGGTCTTTCGCATATTAAAGTCCGATCAGAAGGTGGTTAATGCTCAGAATTTAAACTTATCCTCAAAGTAAGCCATGAGATCCGCTATGGCCACTCTCTCCTGTTCCATGGAATCCCTGAACCTGACGGTCACGGCATTGTCTGTCTCGGAGTCGAAATCATAGGTTACACAGAAGGGAGTGCCTATCTCATCCTGTCTGCGGTATCTCTTTCCTATATTTCCCCTGTCGTCAAATTCGCAGTTGTATTTTTCGCAGAGCATGTCGAATACCTTTTCGGCAGGCTCGGAAAGCTTCTTGGAAAGAGGCAAAACGCCGATCTTAACAGGAGCCAGGGCAGGATGGAAATGCAGCACGGTACGCACGTCCGGAGCCTCTTCGGTTCCTATGTTTTCCTCATCATAGGCTGCGCAAAGGAAGGCCAGCACCACTCTGTCGGCTCCCAGTGAAGGCTCTATGACAAAGGGAAGATATTTTTCATTCTTTGTATCGTCAAAATAGGTCATATCCTGACCGGATACATTCTGGTGCTGTGTCAGATCGTAATCCGTCCTGTCAGCTATGCCCCAGAGCTCGCCCCAGCCGAAGGGGAAAAGGAATTCGATATCCGTGGTGGCTCTGGAATAGAAGGAAAGCTCTTCCTTCTCATGATCCCTGACCCTCATCTGCTCATCCTTCATGCCCAGGCTCTTGAGCCAGTCGATACAGAACTTTTTCCAGTATGCGAACCACTCAAGGTCCGTGTCGGGCTCGCAGAAAAACTCCAGCTCCATCTGTTCGAACTCCCGGGTCCTGAAGGTAAAGTTACCGGGGGTGATCTCGTTTCTGAAGGACTTTCCGATCTGTCCTATTCCAAAGGGGATCTTTTTTCTGGAAGTCCTCTGTACGTTCTTGAAATTAACAAAGATACCCTGAGCCGTCTCGGGGCGGAGATATACGGTGTTCTTGGCGTCCTCCGTAACGCCCTGGAAGGTCTTGAACATCAGGTTAAACTGTCTGATATCGGTGAATTCATGTCCCCCGCAGGAAGGGCAGGGTACATTGTTACTCCTGATAAAATCCGCCATCTCTTCCTGGGAGAAAGCATCTACGCTCTTTTCCAGAGTGATGCCTTTCTCTGCGGCGTAATCCTCGATGATCTTATCCGCACGGAAACGCTCATGGCACTGCTTGCAGTCCATCAGAGGATCGGAAAAGCTGCCCAGATGTCCCGAAGCCACCCAGGTCTGGGGCGTCATAAGGATGGCGCAGTCTACGCCCACATTATATTTATTCTCCTGGATGAATTTCTGCCACCAGGCCTTCTTCACATTATTTTTAAGCTCTACGCCGAGATTGCCGTAATCCCAGGTATTAGCCAGGCCTCCGTAGATCTCGGAGCCGGGATATACGAATCCCCTTGCCTTTGCCAGTGCCGCGATTTTTTCCATTGTGTATTCCATTTAAGTATTCTCCTTTCACTCTTCTTTTTTCTCAAGAAGCACTCTCTTATATATAACATACGCTCTGCCGTTCCCGTCACATACAGCGCTCTTTTTCCCGGTGAGGGTCACATTGCCGCTGTAATATACAATGGTACCGGGGACTTTGAGCTCTGTCTGTTCATCCGTGACAGCCGCCATATATCCGTTGATCTCATCTCTTTTGAAGGACAAAAGCTGGCTTCCGTCCTTTGCCTTATAAAACGGCACATCAGAGGTGATCCCGTGTTTTGAAAAATCCGCCACGGGACATACATAAAGCTCCTCGCCGTTGAACTGCCTGTAGCTTTGATCGGAATCATATTCCATCACCAGCTTCGCCTTACCCCTGGAAACATTTATGTTTTTAAGCTTTACAGGCTGCGCTGATGCGTCTGAGCCCGAAAAATCATCTATCTCGCTCTCCACGAAGGATTTCAGTTCTTCTTCACTGTAGATGCCCTTTTCAAAATCCTCGTTCACCGTCACCTTAAGGGAATGGTCCCGGGCCACATCGATGTACGATTCAGAAGTATCAGCCTCATTATCTGAAACCGAAGGGGCCTTGGAAGCGCTGTTCTTAAATATGCCGCCTATCCCCCTGAATATGAGTACTATGATTCCCAAAAAGAAAAGCAGAGCAAGTACATTCAATATATATGCCCTGATGATCCTCGCGCGTTTTCTCTTGTTCATCCTGCGGCGGGATCCCCTGCGGCGTCTTTGTCTTTGATAATGATCCTGTGGACTCATACCGGCCTTCGTTTCACTTTTTGCTCAGAATTAAGCAACAAATTTTATTATATCTTAAATCCGCCATATATACAATGGAAATAATCTGAAATGATATTTTATGCAGATAATCCGAAATGATTTTTCATGCCGTCAGCTCTTTAGCATATCAAGGCTGTTGAACCGCCGGTCCATGAACCTTTTGCACAGGCCGTCGCACAGCACCTCCATCTCCCCCAGCACCTTGTCGCTCACACTGAAGGCGAAGAGTTTCTTAAGAGGCGATGTTTCCACATGGTACAGGGTATATTGGGCTGTGTCCGAAAGCCCCTCCATATTGTCCCTTCCGGGGTATTCACCGTTTACCATGAGGGTGCGCAGCTCAAAAACCCTCCTGACAAGCCTGGCATCAAGAGCGGGGTCCTGACCGCAGGTCTTTGACAAAGCCCTCAACGAGGTATACAAAAGCTTTTGCATTTCGTAATCATCATTGTTTTCACGGGTGTAATAATCCGCCACCTCAAGGAAATACATCCCCATGCACGAGCCTTCAAAATCCGTGCGCAGTTCTTCAAAGTATTCACTGACGGCAAAATCCATGAAGGAATAGGCTTCTCTGCCGGGAAACGCCTTCAGCTCGCCATACGAAAAAGGAGAGCAGGCTGCCAGATATTTGCTGTTCTGACGTCTTACCCCCCTGGCAAAAACCGTTATCTTTCCAAAATCCGAGGTGAGCATCACCATGCGTTTGTCATACTCTCCCAGATTTGAGGTCTTCAGGACTATCGCCTGTGTTGTTATGAATTGGTTCATTGAAATTTACACAAATGATCAGATCTTTCAGGATCCTTCGTCGTTACACTCCTCAGGATGACAGAGGTTGTACTTCATTCTGAGCCCTTCCTTTGTCATTCTGAGTCATCCTTTGTCATTCTGAGTCATCCTTTGTCATTCTGAGTCATCCTTTGTCATTCTGAGCGGAGCGACGCATATCACACCATGAAATGGTGTGATGCCGCCCCGGCGAGGGGTTGCGAAGCAACAGGAAGAATCTTTCTCATAATTCTTTCCTATCATACCCGAAGTTTTTCACCAGATAGTCGGAATCCCGCCAGTCCTTTTTCACCTTTACGAAGAGCTTAAGGTTCACGTGACAGCCCAGCATCTTCTCTATCTGTCCCCTGGCTCTTATGCCGATCTGTTTCAGCATGCTGCCGCCCTTTCCGATTATGATCCCCTTATGTGAATCCCGCTCACAGATAATGGTAGCCTCTATGGTCACCAGCCTGGGAGTCTCCGTCATGGTATCGATGGCAACGGCTATGCCGTGGGGTATCTCATCCGACAGAAGATACAGGGCCGCCTCCCTGACCATTTCCGCGGCGATCTGTTTTTCCGGCTGGTCGGTGACGGTATCCTCATCGTAAAAGGGCATGCCTTCGGGCAGATATTCAAAGATGGTATCTATGAGTTCCTTTTTATTCGTACCCTTGAGCGCGGATACGGGAACTATCTCCGCAAAATCATGCTCCTTTGAATAGGCGGCTATCACCCCGAATACCTCATCCTTTTTTATCTTGTCTATCTTGTTTATGATGAGTATCACGGGAGTGTCGGTACGCTTCAGTTTCTCTATGATCCTTTTATCCTCGGGATGGATCTGATCCCTGGCCTCCACCAGATAGAGGATCACATCCACATCCTTAAGGGTGTGCTCAGCCACGGCCACCATATAATCCCCCAGCTTGTTTTTTGCCGAATGCATGCCGGGGGTATCCAGAAATACTATCTGTCCCTTTTCCTCGGTATACACCGTCCTGATGCGGTTACGGGTAGTCTGGGGCTTCGGGGATGTGATGGCTATCTTCATGCCTATTATGTTGTTCATCAGCGTGGACTTGCCCACGTTCGGGCGGCCTATAAGAGCCGCGAAACCGGATTTTGCCATTTGTTCCTCTGTTTCTGTGTATGTTTAAAAAAGGTTCTTCACTTCCTTGAACAGGTCCTTGCACTCATCCACCTTGTTCTCGGCGCCGATGACGCAGATATTATTCTGGTCAAGGACGGTTTTGATATAACAGGACAGACCCCGGATGGTATTCACATCCGCCGACAGGATCTCATCCCTTTCTTTTTGAACGAACTCATCCGTAACGCCCTGAAGGAACATGCCCCTGCTCCTGTCGGCCTGCATATGAGGCGTGCGGGGCACGTCAGTCTCTGAAATGGTGCCAATGATGAACTTGCGCATATCCCTGTCGGACACGTCAAAGCCCAGGATATAATCAAAGGCTTCCCTGTAGATATCCAGAGTCCTGTCAAGATTCGGATCACGGTATGACACAAAGTCCAGATAGCCCATATGGTTCACCTTGAACAGGCCGCCATAAGCTCCGCCCAGGACTCTCACATTTTTCCAGAGATACTCATAGGACATGATGGTCTTCAGCACCCTGAGAGCGCCGGTATATTTGAGCCCGTCGGCCAGGTAATTTCCGCCCATGGCCACATACTGTACCTGGGATGCACTCTTAAAGCCCTCTCCCAGGGAGCCCAGGGGCTTGCAGCACTCTTCCTTCACGCTCGCTTCATCCGACAGGCAGGAGGTGATCTCTCCTATCCTGCCCTTCACAGCGTTAAAAGCGTCCCTGCTGCCGCCGAAATCCACCAGCAGATTATCCTTATGATATATCAGATCCAGAAGCTCCCGGAGCTTCTTTGAGATCTCTTCCTTTTTATTGTCAAAATCACTCAGCAGTCCATCCACGAACCTGTAATATTCAAAACCGCCCAGAGCATCCGTAAAAGCGGAGACTCCAAAATAATAGGCATCCAGCCTTCCCATGGCGAAGGTGTGTCCCGAGGACATCATAGCCATCTGGAACCTGCTCTTTGTCATCATCAAAACTTCCCTGATGCGGTCATACTCCTCCAGCTTTTCCCTGAATAAAAGCTCCTTGGCCATTTCGATCACGAAATCCAGCTTATCGTAAAGATAGGACGACTCCAGCACCAGATAGGCCGTGAACTCCTGCTCTCCCGCTTTTCTGTAAGGGGCTACGCTGACGCTCATGCCACCTGTCCTGGCGTTGATCTCGTTCGCCAGGTCAAAATACGAATAATTCTCCGTGGAGATAAGCCCCATCAGGCTTTTCAGAAGTCCCAGATAGCCATAGAGCCTTACCGGTACATTGGGCATTTTAAACATGATGTTCAGATAGCCTATGCCGTTGGAATCCACATCATGGAACAGATATCTGACTCCCTCTTCCTCGGAATACTCATTGCAGGAGGGCTTGATCTTTTTGTCTATGTCGGAGATCTCCAAAAGCGGGATGGACAAAAGCTCCTCCTCGGTGGAGGGCTCCTCCTGATACTTTTTAAGCGCCACCGTATCCTCCGCCATAGCCTTGAGCTGCTCAGGGCTCAGGGACGCCTTGTATTCGGCAAGCTTTCCCTCCAGCTCCTTATCCTTTTTATCCGTAAGTCCCCTGACGGGCTTCGCTATCACAAAGGCGCTGTGCTTATTGTCCAGGATATATTTCTTTATCAGTTCCTCAAAATATCCTGTATTTATCTGTCCCTTAAGAAATTCGATAGTGCTGACGGCGGTGATATGCATAAAGGGATCCGACTCGTCATAGAGCCAGCTGTCCAGACACTGGAGGCCGTACATCAGGCCCTTGGGATAAGTTCCGAAATCCGCCTCACGGTATTTGAACTCAAAATAGTTGAGACCGGCCTCCAGGGCTTTTTTGCTCAGTCCCTCCTTGTACAGAGTCTCAAGGGTATCGTTCACTATGGAGATAAAGCGGTCCTTATCCTCATACTCCGCGTTCTTTACACAGATGGAAAAAGCAGGCTGACAGATACTGTTCTCATAACCGCCCATGACATCGGCTCCGATGCCCTCTTTTATGAGCTTGTCCTTAAGCGGTGCGCCGGGGGCACCCAGCAGCGTATAATCCAGTATCTGGAAGGCCAGATAGAGATTGCGGTCAAGCACCGTGTCCACCACATAGCCCAGCTCAAAATAGGTATTCTTATCAAGGGGTTCCTCAGCGGTAACGCCGTATTCCATCTCCACAGTCTTCATCTCATCAAAGGAAGACTGAACGGCTATATCCGTGCGGGGATCTATGCTGTCATATTTTGACAGATATTCCCGATCCAGCCAGTCGAGGCGCTCTTCCATATCACAGTTTCCGTACAGATAGATGTAGGAATTGGATGGATGATAAAATCTTTTATGAAATGCCATAAAATCATCATAGGTGAGGGAGGGGATCAACTGGGGATCTCCCCCTGAATCATTGGCATAGCAGATATCCGGGAACAGGGTCTGCATCACCTTTCTGTCGATGACCTCATCGGGCGAGGAATAAGCTCCCTTCATCTCGTTGTATACCACACCGTTAAGGGTCAGCTCACCTTCCGCATCCTCCAGTTCATAATGCCAGCCCTCCTGCTTGAAGATCTGGGGACGGTCATAGATATTCGGATTGAAAACCGCATCCATATACACATCGGACAGATTCTTAAAGTCCTTGTCATTGCAGCTGGCTATGGGATAAACAGTCTTGTCCGGATATGTAACGGCGTTCAGGAAAGTATTGAGAGACCCCTTGGCCAGTTCCACAAAGGGATCCTTGGCAGGGTATTTTTTCGAGCCGCACAGCACCGAATGTTCCATGATATGCGGAGTGCCCTTACTGTTTTCGGGGGGCGTTCTGAAGCCGATGTAAAACACCTTGTTCTCGTCATCGTTCTCCAGTATAAAGATCCTGGCTCCGCTTTTTTTGTGCTTCAGAAGATAGCCGGTACTCTTTAATTCCTCAACTTTCCTTTTTTCCTTTAATTCATATCTGTCGCTTATATTCATTTATCCCTCCATTTTTAACGAGACCCCGGTCTCTGATCTAACGAAATACATATCATTTGTATCATTCCACATGAGTATGGGTGAAAATATGATCTTCACAGTATTCAAAGCTGCCCTTGCACTTGGAGCAGTATCTGAAGGTTATATTGGGCGCATCCTTTTCCGTGACTCCGCAGACCGCGCATTTATGCATGGGCCGGGACTCGGGATCGTAGTCTCCCTTATGAACGGAAAAGCCCTTATATTCTTTGGGCCCGGACCTGGTTTTAAAGGGTGAATTGCTTTTAAACACAGGTCCCGAAGGATTACGGAGCCTTTTGTTCATCACCATGAGGATGATAAAATTAAGCACGGACAGGATGATGATACCGCAGGGTACGATGGCGTAGATCTTGTACGCGCCCAGATACTGAAAGATATCCAGCAGTATAAAGGCCGCCTCTATATAGGCCAGGACCTTCATCTTTATGGGGATGATGAACATGAACCTCACCTGCATATCGGGCACCGTCATGGCAAAGGCCATGATGACGGATACATTGATATAATAGGTGGAGGTACAGTTACTGATGTACTTTCCCATAACCTCTGCGGGAAGGTGAAGCAGCATGCCGCCGAACACATAGATCAGGAAGGCTCCCACCAGCACAAAAAGGACACCGGAAAACACAAAAAAGGTATAACGGAAGCTCCCCCAGATACGTTCCAGGAGGCGTCCTATGCTGTAAATGAAGAAAATATTGATGATAGTGAATATCCCGAAGCTGTATGGCGGGATCAGCAGCCAGGTGAAGATCCGCCAGATCTGAAGATTGTGGATGACTTCATAGGGATTCAGTGTGATCAGTTCATATGCGCCGGGAAGCGCCAGCTCGATCACATATCCCAGGGCATAAGTGCAGACAATATAAAGTGAAAGGTTCGGAATGGCGAATTTACCGAACTTTCGCTCGAGATCGTATATGTTCATGTATTACCTCGTATCAGTTTTATTATTATTCCATGCCAAATCTTTCAGGATCCTTCGTCACTGCGTTCCTCAGGATGACAGATGGGTGGACTTTCTTTCACTGCGTTCCTCAGGATGACAAAAGAGCTGTTTTTCACTTCATTCCTCAGGATGACAGATGGGTGGACTTTCTTTCACTGGGTTCCTCAGGATGAAAGGAGCAGACTACTTCTTCACGGTGATGTTGCAGTAGGCCTCTACTCCGTTGGCCGTCACCTTTACCCTGGTGGCTCCCTCTTTAAGAGCCGTAAATGTGCAGACCGAAGTACCTTCATATTCGGAATCCGTCATGGTGGCATTGGGCGCCACTGCGCTCATGGCCAGCACCTCGGGATCCTCTATCTCCCAGGTTACCTTCCTGGTGGTATCGGCACCGTTGATCTGTGCTGTCAGGGTGATCATCTTGTCAGCCTGTGATCCCGACATGTAAAGCACCATTTTAGAATAATCCAGCCTGGTATAATTGTCAATGACGGTAACCTCGCAGGCAGCCGTATCGCCATTCGCCATCGCCAGGACATTGGCTGTGCCGCCGCTCTTGCCCACCAGCAGACCTTCCTTGTCCACGGTAAAGGTATTGGGGGATTCACTCTCCCAGGTCACATCATCCTCTCTGCCCACCACTCTGGCACGGAGCTGGGCCCTGTTATCGCCGTTGGCGTTGATCACGATGGATTTCAGCTCATCCGCGGCGTCTCCGCTGTTGGGACCGTATATCTTCACATAGGACTCCACCACATTTACGGTACAGGTGGCGGTGATACCGTTACAGGTAGCGGTGATCTGAGCCTTTCCGGGAGCCACGGAGGTCACCAGACCCTTCTGGTCCACGGTGGCCACTTCGGTGTCGGAGCTGTTCCAGAGCACATCCTTCTGCTTGCCTGAAACAGTGGCTTTGAGCTGATAGGTCTCTGTAGACGTCTGACCTGCATAAAGGAGCAGGGAGGTGGTATCCAGTCTGGTACCGGCCTTTGTAACCGTCACCCTGCACTTGGCCTTGATGCCGTTGCAGTATGCGAAAACAAAGCCCTTGCCGCCGGGACAGCCTTTAACTGCCGTAATGGTGGCGCTCTCATTGTCACCCTCTACGGTAAACAGTCTGGGCTTTGAGGAAACCCATTCCACATCGTTGTAAGCCCCGTAATGAGATACATTTATGACAGCCTTCATATCATCCTCGCTGCCTTCGGAATTGAGGATGATCTTTTTCTTATCCAGGGAGATGGTGGGTTTAAAGACGGTAACCTCCACATCAGCTTCCACATAGGTATCATCCTGGCCCGCGTAAGCCGTGATGGTAGTCTGGCCCTGTTTCTTGCCTGTGGCTATACCCCTCCTGTTCACCCTGACCACTTTTCTGTCATTGGATCTGTAATAAATCTTTCTGGGCGGATTCGAGGTGGCGTTCAGAGATGCCTTCGTATGGTCTCCCCTGCAGTTTAAGATAATGCTCTTGGGCAGTACCATGCCGTCCACATTCTGTGTATTTTCATCGGAGGGATGAACCTCCACGTCCGCATTTTTGACGGTGACCACACAGTAATCCGAAGCGCCGGTCTGCTTGTTGATGGCGTAGATCCTGGTGGATCCTATTTTTTTGCCCTCCACATTACATCGGCTTCTGTTTATGCCGTCAAAATCTTCCTTGGTCACCTGGCATACCGAAGAATCCATGACATACCATTTTACGGAATAATCCCTCAGATCATCCTGTGAGGTGACCACTGCGGTAAGGGTGGGCAGTACCTCGCCCACATTGTAGATCTCCAAAGATGACTGATCCAGATCCACCTCTGCCTGAGGCATCTCATCAGCTCCCACAAAGGTGGGATGGACATAACCCTTCGACTCCATCCACTGCAGATATAGATCCACATCCGAACCGGCCACGCCGTATACATAGGTATCGGGACCGTAGTCAAAGAAGGGGCCGGAACCGCTCTTGGAAGAATAGTTCCCGAATTCGTCCGAAAAGATCACGCTCTGAGGCACATAAATGGTGGATAAAAGTCCTGTGCCGTGAGGTGCATTCCAGACAAAGACACTGTCTCCCAGGGTCACCAGATTGGGAGGAAGATTGACCGCGATAAAGCCGGTGCTGGCAAAGGCCTGACATCCTATCTCCATAAGGGCGGTCAGGTCCCTGAAGTTTAAGTTGGAAAGGTAATAACAGTTTTTGAAAGCATATTCATCGATCAAAACAGCCGATACCGGAAGGATCACATCTTCCAGTTTTTCGCAGCCGTAGAAGCAATATCCCGGAATCTCCGTTACGCTCTTGAGATCCGCCAGTTCAAGGCGTTCCAGGGATTTACAGTCCTGGAAGGAATGGATGCCCAGGGCCGTAATGTCGGTGTTGGTAAAGTCCAGCTCCTTAAGGGATGTGGAATCACGGAAGGCACTGTTGCCGATCACGGTCTTTCCCATGTTTTTGATGGAAAGCTTGGTCATCATGGTATTGCTTCTGAAGGCGCCGTCGCCTATGACCAGGTTACCGCCGGTCTCATTCTCCAGTGTACAGACGATCTCCAGGGATACGAGTGCGCTGGTGCCGACAGAAGCTTTCTTACAGCCAAAGGCTTCATCACCGATGGACCTCAGTGAATTGCCCTCTATGTATATGGTCTCTATCTCATTGCAGTCATAAAAGGCTCTGTTGCCTATGCTCTCAATACCGGCGGGAATGCTGACGGCCGAAATGTCGGTATATGCAAAGGCTTCTTCGCCTATGGTCTTGATACCCTCACCGGGGCTTTCTCCCTCTTTTTTAAATTCAATGGAGGAAAGCGCCATGGAACCGGAAAAAGCATAATCCGCAATGGTGGTCACACTCCTGGGAAAAACAATACCCGTCAGATAAGGGCAGTCCCTCACATACCTGACTTCCCGGCAGCCGTCTGCCACCACATAGGATACCGGCGAAGTACCGTCCTCGGACATTTCCCTTTTACCCTTCGGATAGTAGACCAGTATTACCGGAGCCCCCGAAGTATCCGCATTCGGATCCCACCTGTACAGCACGCCGTTATCGGAATAATACCTGATATTCGTAGGCTTCTGACCCTCGGAATGAATGATGTTTACAAAGATGAGGCTGCCGCAGCCCGCAAAGCACATGGGTTCATCGGATTCATCCGTCTTTGAATTAAGGCCGATATCCTGGACAGTGTCATAGATATTTATGGTCTTGAGATGCTTCGCGCCCCAGAAAGCAAATTCCGGGAGGATGGATATGCCGTCTATGGTAGTAAAGGTCTCTGCTTCATTACCCACAGGATAATATAACAGCTCCGAAGGCACATACTCCTTCTTTTCCTTGTCCCAGACCATGGAATAGAGCACGCCTTCCTTTGTGCCTATGTTGAAATTACCGTATTCCACATAGATATTGGCCAGCTTTGTACAGTTGACATTTCTCTGATCTTCTATGTCTTCACGGTTCTTTACGGTATAGAAGGCGTCAAAGGCCACATCCTTCATGTCATGCAGGAAGCGGACGGATTTTATACCGGGATCCACTATGGCAGAAGAAGTGACGCACGTCACCGTGTATCTGCCGCCTGCAGTCTCCACGTAATTCGGTATCACTATATGCTCAAGAAGCGACGCACGGGTCTGGTCCGGCCTGTAAGAAAGAAGGGTCGCCGTGTTGTCATTGTTGTAGATATATGAGTATTCGGAAGGATAATAAAGAGGCCTCACCTGCATGCGATAACGACCCTTTGAATTAGCCACGGCGTAATCGTAAATGGGAGTCCCCTCCCCCGCATATACATACATATATGTCTTCGGACCGCCGAAGAAATCCGTAGTGCTGTAATCACTCTTTTTTACGCCGAAATCCAGAAGTCCCGAGTAAAAGTATACATTGGTCAGGCCCTTGCAGTCGTAGAACCGGTTAAGCCCCACACTGAGGATGGTGCTGGGGAAATACATATTCTGAACCTTAGTGCATTTATAAAAACAATACTCGTCAAAATATGTCACCTGGTAAGGCACCAGGAAGGACTCGTCCGCCTTGAGGGTGGAGGAAGCGTCGGGACACTGGGCCATGGTCTCGCACAGCGAAGGATAGCGCACCAGCTGGATGCCTTCATCTATGTCGGGATCTTCCAGCTCGGTGTGATAACCGTCCACCTCATAGCGGTAAAGCACGCCGTCGATGGATATAAAGCACTGGTTGATATCGTCCTCCTCGGCTATGGACCCCGGGACTACATCTATCCTCTCCAGCACATTCATATCCTTAAAGGTCTCTCCCGTCATCTCATCATATCCCACGGGGATATCCAGCTGAGATATGGCGGTATTTGCAAATATGCTGACTCCCAGGGTAGTCTTTACGGTGGGATTAAGTGAAACCGATTTAAGATTTTCACAGTTACTGAAGGCGTAGTTACCGATCCCGGTCAGAAGGGAACTGAAGACATAGGCGTCCTCAAGAGACGTACATCCGTCAAAGGCGTAATCCTCGATCCTGCATATGACCTGGACTCCGGGTGTAACCGGCCTTATCGTCTTTAAATTTATACAATTCTGGAAGGCATGCTCGCCGATTATGGTCCTTGAATTGTTCTGTGTGCCGTAGAAATAGTTATAGGTGGCTCCGGGATATTTGGGCGGACAATATACGATCTTCGAAACAACGCCATTCTCTCCGGGCCAGGTATCCACCAGTGCTCCGCTGGTAAAAACGGCCTCCTCCCCGGTCTTGTTCTTCGAATCGGCTCCGCTGGCCACATATCTGACAAAGCTGTATCCGTCCTTGAATTCGGGAATGGCCGTGGTATCCACATAATACCGGTCGTAGCTTCCGGAATCGTAGACCTCCACCTGCCGCATATTTTTAAGCCCGGAAAAGAACTTATAGGTGATATCCGACATGATGACAGCCGGCAGCTGGATGGTGGTGACACGGGTTTTAAGTGTCGCCGCCTGATCCACGTCCACGAATTGGAACACATCCTTATCCAGCGCTACCACATCATAAGCTGTGCCTATATACAGATCCTTGTATAGAGGATTCTCCACCTGGTCGATCTTTCTGATATCGTCATCAGAGACCAAGGTATGATCCTCATATTCAAAATGATACACTTCTTCGATGTTATGTTCGGGATCAGCCTCCACATCGGTTATCCTGTAGACCTGGACATCCCCGATATAATAGAGCATCTCAGTATCATAGATTACCTGGACGCGCTCGGTTCCGCCCTGCTCCTCCACCGCATAGCCCTGGGGATCCAGATTATACCCCTCGGTGTAATCAAGGAGGGCGTCCACTCCTACGGTATCCTCCTCATCGGCATATATCTTCACATATGCAAGACGCCTGGGCACCCTGATGGTGGTGGTGTCCGTGGGGTCCTTTGAAGTGCCGGTGGCGCAGTAATAGGTGGCGCGGCCTGCCTCGGGGGCATTGAGCTTCGCATAGCCGATGACCGTGGCGCCATCTAAGGAAAAGGTATCATAGTCCTGGTTTGAGTACACGGGTATCAGTCCCGGATCCGGATCACCCAGAGCAGGCATTTCACCTGTATCATCTTTTCCGGACAGACCGGCGGTGTCATTTATACCGCCTGCATCATCTGCCTCCTGTGCTTCATCAACATTTTCATCATCTCCGGCTGTATTTCCGTGATCAGTAACCTCACCAGCCGTCATGCCGTCATCCGTGTCATCACAGACCACCTCATCCCCGTATCCGTCATCAGTTTCGTCTTCCGTTCCTGCAGACAGATCTGCCTGTACGCTCTCTTCATCCGCTTCTATCTGACCCTCTCCGGGCAAACCGGCCTCATCACCGTCTGCGGCGCCATCCTCAGCCGCTCCCGGCTCTTCCTGCTGTGCTGCCATGACCGTATATATATCCGAAAAAGGCGTGAGAACCATCGCCCATATCATTATAACGCTTAAGATTTTTCTGAATTTATACATCCAAGCCTCCGAATCCGTTTATTCGCGGCCCAAGCCGCACACAGAGTAATTATACCACAATAAGTATCGGTATTCCCAACAAAATTTGTTACCTTTTTCTGATTGAAAAAAATTTTTCGCTACATTATAATTAGTTGTCTGTTTAATATACGTATATTTTGAGGTTTTTTTGCAAATGTCCGACAGATCATACAAACTCGGTATAGATATAGGCTCTACCACTGTCAAAGCCGCCATTCTGGACAAGGAGGACCATATCCTCTTTGCGCAGTACCGCAGGCATTTTGCCAACATACAGGATACCTTGAGCGAGCTCATCTCAGACGCCATGAAGGAGCTGGGTGACCTCACCGTACACCCTGTCATCACGGGTTCCGGCGGTCTGGCCCTGGCTTCGAACATGGAGATCCCCTTCATCCAGGAGGTCATCGCGGTTTCCGCTGCCCTTCGCAAAATGGCCCCCACCACGGATGTGGCCATCGAACTGGGTGGCGAGGACGCCAAGATCATATATTTTGAAAACGGAAATGTGGAACAGCGTATGAACGGCATCTGCGCCGGAGGTACGGGTTCATTCATAGACCAGATGGCCTCTCTTCTGCAGACTGACGCTGCCGGACTGAACGAATACGCCAAGAGCTACCAGTCCCTATACACCATTGCCGCCAGATGCGGCGTCTTTGCAAAGACGGACATTCAGCCGCTGATCAACGAGGGTGCCACCAGAGAGGATCTGGCCGCTTCCATTTTCCAGGCTGTGGTGAACCAGACCATATCGGGACTTGCCTGCGGCAAGCCCATCAGGGGACATGTGGCTTTCTTAGGCGGCCCCCTTCACTTCCTCACCGAGCTCAAGGCTGCTTTCATCCGCACCCTGAAGCTGGATGACGAACATGCCATCACCCCCGAGAATTCCCATCTCTTTGCGGCCATCGGTTCCGCACTGAATTTTGACAACAAATGCACCCGCTCCCTCAAAGCCCTGAAAAACAGGCTCAGCGCAGGTGTCAAGATAGAATTCGAAGCCCATCGTATGGAGCCCCTTTTCGGATCACAGGAGGACTACGACGCTTTCCTCGAGCGCCACGACAGCCACAAGGTCCAAAAAAGCGACATCTCTTCTTACAAGGGGAACACCTATCTGGGTATAGACGCAGGTTCCACCACTACCAAAGCCGCTCTGGTGGCCGAGGATGGTTCCCTGCTCTACTCTTTTTACGCCAACAACAACGGATCACCTCTTGCCACTGCCATCAATGCGGTAAAGGAGATCTATGAGCATCTCCCCTCGGGCGCGAAGATCACCTACGCCTGCTCCACAGGCTACGGAGAGGCTTTGATCAAAGCGGCGCTCATGCTGGACGAGGGCGAGGTGGAGACCATTGCCCATTACTATGCCGCCGCATTTTTTGATCCGGATGTGGACTGCATCCTGGATATCGGCGGACAGGATATGAAATGCATAAAGATCAAAAACGGCACCGTGGACTCCGTACAGCTCAACGAAGCCTGTTCCTCGGGCTGTGGTTCTTTCATCGAGACTCTGGCCAAGTCCCTGGATCTGACGGTGGACGAGTTTGCCCGCTGTGCCCTTTTTGCCCAGCATCCCATTGATCTGGGTTCCAGATGCACCGTCTTCATGAATTCAAAGGTCAAGCAGGCACAGAAGGAGGGAGCCGGCGTGGATGACATCTCCGCAGGACTGGCTTATTCCGTCATCAAAAACGCCCTGTTTAAAGTCATAAAGGTATCGGATGCTTCTTCCCTCGGCCGCAATATAGTGGTCCAGGGCGGAACCTTCTATTCCGACGCGGTGCTCCGTTCCTTTGAGAAGACCGCGAAATGCGAAGCCATAAGACCCGATCTGGCGGGTATCATGGGCGCCTTCGGAGCGGCCCTCATCGCAAAGGAAAGACATGGCAGCGCCAAAAAGGCAAAAGAGACCACCATGCTTTCCATAGACCAGATCAACAAGCTGGAATTCACCACTTCCATGACCAAGTGCAAGGGCTGCACCAACTCCTGCCGTCTGACGGTCAACAGGTTCTCGGGCGGCCGTGTATATATCTCCGGCAACCGCTGTGAGCGGGGTATCGGCAAGCAGAAAAACGCGGAGGGCATACCGAATCTCTTCGAGTACAAGCTCCACCGTATCTTTGACTATGAGCCCCTTACCGCCGACGAGGCTCCCAGGGGCAAGATAGGTATCCCCAGAGTCCTCAACATGTATGAGAACTATCCCTTCTGGTTCACCTTCCTTACGGATATAGGCTACGAGGTGGTGCTTTCTCCCGAATCCACCCACAAGCTTTACGAGCTGGGGATCGAATCCATTCCCTCGGAGTCCGAATGCTATCCGGCCAAAATGGCCCACGGCCATGTCCAGTGGCTGATCAACAAAGGCATCACCACCATATTTTATCCCTCACTCTTCTACGAGCGGGAGGAATTCGACAACGCCAACAACCATTACAACTGTCCCATAGTGACCTCTTATCCCGAGAACATCAAGAACAACGTGGATGAGATCACCAGGGGCGAGATAAAATTCATACATCCCTTTATGTCCTTTACTGACAAGGACTGCATCTATCCCCGTCTCATGGAGGCCTTCCCGGATGTGGACTATGAGGATATAGTCATCGCCGTGGACAAGGCCTGGCTGGAGCTTCAGAACACCAGGCAGGACATCCTCAATAAGGGTGAAGAAGTGCTCAACTGGATGGAGGAAAACGGCCGCAGGGGCATAGTCCTGGCGGGCCGGCCTTATCATGTGGATCCCGAGATCAACCACGGCATTCCTGAGCTGATCAACTCCTACGGCCTGGCTGTCCTCACCGAGGACTCTGTCAGCAACAGGCTTCCGGCGGAGCATCCCCTCATGGTGTCGGACCAGTGGATGTACCACTCCAGACTGTATGCAGCCGCCAATTTTGTAAAGACCAGGGACGATCTGGATCTGATTCAGCTCAACTCCTTCGGCTGCGGCCTGGACGCCGTTACCACCGACGAGGTCAATGATATACTGACGGATTCCGGCAAGATCTACACCTGCCTCAAGATAGACGAGGTAAACAATCTGGGCGCTGCCAGGATCAGAGTCCGTTCCTTAATAGCCGCCCTGAGGGTACACGATGAGAAGAAGGAACGGGGAGAAGACGAAGAAAGGGAGATAAACTCCTGCGCATACAGGAGACTGATCTTCACGGAAAAGATGAGACAGAAATACACCATTCTCTGCCCCCAGCTCTCTCCCATCCATTTCGATTTTCTGGAGCCTGCCTTTGCCATGGCCGGCTATAAATTCGAGCTTTTGCAGAACGACGGTGTGAAATCCATAAACACCGGACTTAAATATGTGAACAACGACGCCTGCTATCCTTCCATCATGGTGGTGGGACAGATAATGGAGGCTCTGCTCTCCGGGCGTTATGACGTAGACCGCACTGCCATCCTCATGACACAGACGGGAGGCGGCTGCCGGGCCACCAACTATGTGGGCTTTATCCGCAGGGCCCTTATCAAAGCCGGGCTGACCCAGGTGCCTGTCATCTCACTGAACATGTCGGGCCTTGAACCCAATCCGGGCTTTAAACTCAATGCGGATCTTTTCATCAGGATCATCTACGCCGTCGCCCTGGGCGATGTATTCATGAAATGCCTGTACAGGATGCGTCCCTACGAGGCCATCCCCGGCTCCGCCAACAGGCTTCATCAGGAGCTCAAGGAAGAGTGCATCGATTTTCTCGTCTCAAAGCATCCTTCCTATCTCACCTACAGCAGGCTTTGCAGAAAGGTGGTTGAAAAATTCGACGCCCTTCCCATCACGGATGAAGAAAAGCCCCGTGTAGGCGTGGTAGGCGAGATCCTGGTAAAATTCATGCCCGCCGCCAACAACCATCTGGTGGAGCTGCTGGAGGAGGAAGGCGCCGAAGCCGTGGTACCGGAGCTTCTGAATTTCCTGTTATACTGCTTCTACAACCAGGTGTACAAGGCGGATTATCTGGGCACCTCAAGACGTGTCAAATTCAATTCAAAACTGGGTATAAAGGCTGTTGAGCTGCTGCGGCTCCCTGCCACCAAGGCATTAAAAAAGAGCGTGCATTTCGCACCGCCCCAGAGCATAGAGGAAACCGCAAGAGACGCCCAGGAGATCGTATCATTGGGCAACCAGACCGGTGAAGGCTGGTTTTTGACCGGCGAGATGCTGGAACTCATCCACTCCGGTGCCCCCAATATAGTCTGCACCCAGCCCTTCGGCTGCCTGCCCAACCACGTGGTAGGCAAGGGCGTCATAAAGGAACTGCGGCGCAGACATCCCGACTCCAACATCGTAGCCATCGACTACGATCCCGGAG
>JAEEZH010000118.1 GCA_016288495.1 Lachnospiraceae bacterium | reverse complement strand
TTGGTATCTCTGATGATGGCACCAAACTCATCGTTTCTGTTATCATATCCGTCTATCTTCTTGAAGGTACCTTCCTTCAGGTTTGCCAGGGAATCTCCCACATCGGCAAGAGGAGCTGTTATGAACTTTGCAAAGATGAGGGCGACAGCCACTCCGGCTACGATCAGCAGTACGCCAACCAGTACCTGAAGAAGAATGGTCCTGTACAGAGATGCAAGAGCGACCTCCTTGACACGGCAGGAAGCTACAACCCACTCGCTGTCCGGAAGCTTGTTCCAGGAGATGATCCAGGTATCACCCATGAAATCGGATACGTACTGTCCGCTGGTCTTGTCTCCTCTGGAATCCGTATAGAAAGGATTACCCTCCTGAGTCTCGGGATTTTCAGTATCCACTTCTCTGAGGGAATGGGCAACAACGGTTCCGGTCCTGTCAACTATGACTATCTCCTGACGATCCTGTGTAACATCGCTGGCAAGAAGATCATGAAGCACGCTGACATCATAGTTTCTCTGAACGATACCCAGGAACTGTGTCCTGTCGATATTGAATACGGGTACGGAGAATGTGATGATAGCCGAGCCGGTCGACTTGGAAACTATCATATCGGAAATATACTGATCCGCGCCTGACGCAGGAACCTGGAAATATTCACGCTCGGCAACGTTAACGGTCTTTCCGATGGTCCTTAAGCGCTGCTCGCCGTCTGCACCGGAAAGTGCTGTGGCATTTCCGTCGTTCTGGTTTGCGTCTATCTGCAGCATCTGTCTCATGAGGTCTTCTTCTACTGCTTCCCCGGTCATGCTTCCATCAAGATATGCGATGGTCTCGGGAGATGCGGCAAAGGCCTTAAGAGCTTCAAGATTGGAACTGTAGATGGTATCCAGCTGATCGGTGACCAGCTGAGCCTGGGCGATATTAACCTCATTGGCGTTTTCGGTTCCCTGTTTGAAGGAAACGATCGTACTGATGATCGTTAAAGCTGCCACCGGTATGACCACAAGGGCCGCCAGGATAAGGATCAGCTTAGTCTTGATACTGCTTGCAAGTTTCATTGATATACCCTCTCTTTCATATTTAGATATTGCCTTTGTATCCGTGCCATGTCCGGGCGATGTCCATCGTTCCGAGCGGATGGACCGACCACGCTTTTTTCGGGAAAGTCACACGGCAAAGATAACATGAATATATTACCACAATATGGAGATTTTTGCTGAAAAAAATCTATGCCCTTAAGGTTTATTTTTATACCGGATTTTACACATTTGTATGGTATTATTCTCGGGATGAGATTATAATCCTCTCATTAGGAACAAAACATGGTATAGCATCACCATAAACACCGGTGGGATGGGATATCCCCGGAGGTTCTTTACGGAGAAGATCGATATATGAAAAGCCACGTGACCGACATGACCAAGGGGAGTCCTGCAAAGCATCTCCTGCTGTTTTCTCTCCCTGCTCTCGTGGGTAATATATTTCAGCAGATATACAATCTGGCGGATTCCATCATAGTGGGAAGGTTTGTGGGATCGAATGCCTTTGCGGCAATAGGTGCGACAACATCCATAACCTTTCTTTTCTTTGCTCTGTGCAACGGCATAGGCGGAGGGGGAGGCATCGTGGTCTCCCAGTACTACGGAGCCAGAGATGGGGATAATGTCAGGAAATGCATAATCAACACAGGAGCCATAATGCTCATAGTCCCTGTTCTGTTCGGCCTTCTGGGCTTTATACTTGCGCCGGGGATCTTAGGGATGCTGGGGACACCGGATCAGATAATAAAAGATGCGGTATCATATACCAGATACATGAGCGCAGGCCTTGTTTTTGTTTCCCTGTACAATTATCTCTCAGCCATGTTAAGGGCCCTCGGAGATTCCAGGACTCCTCTGTACTTTCTTGTGATATCCACACTCCTCAATATCTTCCTGGATATCATATTCGTATGTATTTTTCACAGGGGCATAACCGGGGCGGCACTGGCGACCATCATATCCCAGCTGATATCCGTTATACTTTGCGCCATACACGCATATAAGACCAATCCATACTTCAGGTTCTACAAAAAGGATTTTCGGCTGACGGCGAACATGTCATATAAGATCATCCGTCTGGGAGTTCCCATGTCATTGCAGTTTGGGCTTATAGCCATTTCATCCATGGCAGTCCAGCGGATCGTCAATTCCTACGGAACCGTGGTCGTGGCAGCATTTACCGCTACCAACAGGATAGAGCAGCTCATACATCAGCCCTATACCACACTGGGAGTATCCCTTGCCACCTTTACAGGGCAGAATTACGGTGCCAGAAGGAATGACCGGGTATACGCAGGATACAGATCGGGGATGATAATAATGCTCATACTGACAGCGGTGCTCATATTCATGATGCAGTTCTTCGGACGCGCCATGATCAGTATGTTTGTAACCGATACCGATGTCATTTCCATGGGAGCAAAGGGTCTGAAGATAACAAGCCTCTTTTACCCGGTCCTTGGCGTCATATATGTTGTGCGTGGAGTTCTCACGGGTGCGGGAGACGCCATATTTGCTCTGCTCAACGGTATCATAGAAGTGATCGGCAGATTTACCATACCTTTGCTCATGACATCCTATATGGGATTCGGAGCAACGGGCATATGGCTGTCGGCAGGTGTGGTCTGGGCCTTAAGCGCTGTGACCGCCTGGATCAGATACATACAATACAGCAGGAAACATATAAAGCTGAACGATATCCCCGTCGAAGGGGCATGATGGGACAAAACCCGGGTGCCAGGGCAGTGATATAAAAGATCATCTCCCTGAAGGTTCTGCCGATGCCTGATCCGGCAGCGGGATCTGGACCAGGATGATGGCTGTAAACATGATGATGCAGCCGATAAGCTCCCGGAGGCCCATCCTCTCCTGCAGGAGCAGGGCACCGGTAATGGCTGCAAAGACGGATTCCATGCTCATGAGCAGGGAGGCCGTTGTCGGATCTGTAAATTTCTGGGCCGTTATCTGGAGAGTGTAGCCTATCCCTCCCGATACGATACCGCAATATGCGATGGGAATAAGAGCTGACAGTATCTTACCCATGTCAGGCTCTTCAAAGATCACTGCGGCAACAGCAGAGAGTACAGAGGCAGTCAGAAACTGTATCGCTGATATGCATACGGGATTACCGAGTCTGCCGAAATGATCACAGCAAAGTATGTGAAAGCTGAAAAAGAAGGCACACAGACATACCAGTGTATCGCCCTTCGTCAGGGAAAACCCTTCCTTCAGGCAGAGAAGATACATACCGGCTACACCCAAAAGTACCGAGATCCATATGATCCATGTGTTCTTACGTCCAAGGAAAATAACTCCTATAACAGGCACGAACAGGATATACATGGCGGTAAGGAATCCTGCCTTGCCGGCGGAGGTATAGACCAGACCCATCTGCTGCAATATGCTGGCAATACCCAAAAAGGATCCGCAGCATATACCCCCTGCCACAGTCAGCCTGCCATATCGTCTTCGCTCCGTAACAGATTCCGGGGAAGAGGAACCTCTGCCCTTACGTAAAAAGTAATAAGCCAGAGGCGCGACCACGATAAAGGATAAAGCCATCCTGGCAGCAGTAAAGGTCAAAGGCTCAATGCTTTCCATACCCACACGCTGAAAAACAAAGGCGCTGCCCCAGATGAAAGCCGTTAAAAGTAACAGGCCGTTTCCCAAAGCTCTTTTATTCTTCATGACACTGGAATCATCACGTTTCCTGCCATTTTCCTGCTATCCTGCGGGCAACATAGACTCCGCTTGCAGAGGCATGGGAGAGGGAATGAGTCACGCCGCTTCCGTCACCGATGATATACAGTCCCGGATAGGAGGTTTCCAGATGTTCATTAACACCAACCTCCATGTTGTAGAACTTGACCTCCACACCGTACAGAAGGGTATCATCATTGGCAGTGCCGGGAGCGATCTTATCCAAAGCACATATCATCTCGATGATGCCGTCCAGGATACGCTTTGGCAGCACCAGACTCAGATCTCCGGGAGTTGCATTAAGGGTAGGAGTCACCATTCCCTCGGCGATGCGCTTCTCGTTACTGCGGCGTCCCCTTATGAGATCACCGAAACGCTGCACTATCACGCCGCCACCCAGCATATTTGAAAGCCTTGCTATACTTTCTCCGTATCCGTTTGAATCCTTGAACGGCTCCGAAAAATGCTTTGCCACCAGCAGAGCAAAGTTTGTATTCTCTGTCTGTTTGTCCTTACCTTCATAGCTGTGCCCGTTGACGGTTATTATCCCGTTTGTATTCTCCGTGACAACTATGCCGTGGGGATTCATACAGAAGGTCCGGACACTGTCCTCGAACTTCTCGGTCCTATAGACGATCTTACTTTCATACAGTTCATCCGTAAGATGGGAAAAGATCACAGCCGGGAGCTCCACCCGTACTCCCAGATCAACCCTGTTGCTCTTGGCAGGGATAGAAAGGCTTTCGCAGACGCTTTCCATCCACTTGCTCCCGCTTCGTCCCACGGATATGATGCAGCGGCTGCAGCTTTTTTCGCCTCCATCATATATAACACGGTAACCCCCTTCTGTAACCTCCACCTTTTCCACCGGTGTCAGGAAATAAAAATCCACCGAGTCCTTCAGATAGGAATACAGATTCTCCAGAACGATGTAATTGATATCGGTGCCCAGATGCCTTACGGAAGCATCCAGAAGCTTCAGCTTGTTCTGCATGCAGATCTTTTTAAGCTGTGTGCCGGCAGTGGAGTACAGTCTGGTCCCTTCTCCTCCGTTTTCCACATTGATCCTGTCTACATATTCCATAAGCTCGATGGCTTCTTTTTTTCCGATATGCTCAAACAGGGTTCCGCCGAAATCATTGGTGATATTGTATTTGCCGTCGGAAAACGCTCCAGCACCTCCGAAGCCGCTCATGATGGAGCAGGACTTGCACTTGACGCAGGATCTGACCTTTACACCGTCAATGGGGCAATGCCGGTTTTTCAACTCCTGACCGGAATCAAAGATGGCTATCCTTATTCCCGGACAGGTCTTTTTTAATTCATATGCCGAGTATATCCCGCCGGGACCGGCACCTATAATGATCACATCATAATCCATAATCAGCCCTCCAAAAAACCGCATGATCGCGTGTCCCTGTATGCAATAAAAACACATATACCATGATAACACAATAAGCTTCCCGCAGTTTACCGCCGGGTTCTTATTTCCCCTTTTTTCTGCCGCCTTTCCTTCCGATCCCGTTTTATCATCCGTCCAAGGAACAGTATACTCTATGTAAATAAGCATGTTAAGGCTGATGTGGCCTGATATGCCACACATGATCGCCACGGTCACGGCCTGCATTACATAAACATGCGGCGGCACATTTCCCGGGCGGATTCTTTACATATGATGTAGCTGTTGATGAGAGGTGTGCTGAAATCCAGAAGCGGTATCTCGCGAAGCTCTCCACGCTCTATGTATGGTCTTGCCATGTCCTCCGGCAGGAAGGTGTACGTGTCCTGATGAAGCAAAAAGGGTACTATCTTCATACAGTCGTCGATCTCCAGTTCAAACTGGTGAAACCTGGGAAACAGCTTTCGGATGTACTGTCCCACCTCCTGGAGGGCAAAGTTGCACATGAGGTAGTTCACCCCCGTCAGCTGCTGCTCGGTAATGCCATCCCTAAACTGCTCATTACAGGCATCCGTCACCAGAACCAGAGCGTCTGTCTTATAAAGCTCTGAGTGATACCCGGACTTGCCAAGAGGCAGGTAGGTGAACACCACATCCAGCATATCTGCCTGCAGCTGCTCCAGCAGATGGTTTGTGACTCCTATGGATATGCGAAGAGAATCCCTGGGGTGTTCCTGCCTGTACTTCAGGATCTGCAAGGCCAGATGTCCCTCATATATCGAGTCTGCACTGCCGATGCGCAGATGATTGTCAAAGCGCTTTGCCGACGTGATCTCCGCAAGAGAAGACTCCGTCAGCTCCATGACATTTTCGGCATAGATGCGGAACTTCCCGCCTTCAGTGGTCAGCTCGACCTTGCGGCTCGTGCGGTCAAAAAGACTTACCCCCAGTTCCTTCTCAAGCTCGGCGATCCGGTTCGTCACAGTGGACTGAGCCACGAAGAGCTCCCTTGCCGCACGGGTATAATTCTTTGTATTTGCGAGAACCAGAAAGGTCCTCAAACCCTCCATATCCATAACAGCCCTCCAATTTATTCGATAATCGAATAATTACTATCTATTTTATTCGTTTTACAAATAATGTAGCAGGTGCATATACTGTTTGCAACTTCGAAAATGAAAGGAGCAGTCCGATGCAGGATATCACTTTGAGCAATAAAACCTTCAAACTTGAGCAGGATCCTTATATCTATCAGCTGCAGGATGTAGCAGAGCCCGAGCTTTTCCGGGAGATCTACCCTTACACCGAAACACCCAAGATCCCCTTCAACTATCGCCGGGTCCCGGAGAACATGCCCCGTGATATCTTCATTACCGACACATCTTTCCGCGACGGTCAGCAATCCCGTGCTCCCTACACCACCGAGCAGATGGTGCACATATACAAGCTCCTCCACAAGCTTGGCGGACCAAACGGCATGATCCGTCAGACAGAGTTCTTCGTTTATTCGGATAAAGACCGTAAGGCAGCGGAACGCTGTCTGGAGCTGGGGTATGATTTTCCTGAGATCACCACCTGGATCCGCGCATCAAAGAAGGACTTTGAACTGGCAAGATCCATCGGTATCAAGGAGACCGGGATCCTTGTCAGCTGCTCCGACTATCACATATTCAGAAAAATGGGGCTGACCCGCCGCCAGGCTATGGACAAGTATCTTGGCATCGTTTCCGAATGCATAGAAGCCGGACTCCGCCCGAGATGCCATTTCGAGGACATCACCAGAGCTGACTTCTACGGTTTTGTGGTACCCTTTGCCAATAAACTCATGGAGCTCTCACACGAGAGCGGCATACCGGTAAAGATCCGTGCATGTGATACCATGGGCTATGGTGTTCCTTATCCCGGAGCAGCACTTCCCCGCAGCGTTTCGGGGATCATATACGGCCTCCAGCATCATGCGGATGTGCCCTCGGAAATGCTGGAATGGCACGGACATAACGATTTCTATAAAGGAGTTGTCAATGCCGCAACGGCCTGGATGTACGGCGCTGCCGCCGTGAACTGTTCCCTCCTTGGGATAGGTGAGAGAACAGGCAATATACCGCTTGAGGCTATGGTCTTTGAATACGCATCGCTGCGCGGCACCCTAAACGGTATGGATACCAGGGCTATCACCGAGATAGCGGAGTATCTGGAAAAAGAGACAGGCTATAGGATCCCTCCTATGACACCCTTCGTCGGGTCAAGCTTCAACCTGACCCGGGCCGGTATACATGCAGACGGGATGATGAAGGATCCGGAGATATATAATATCTTCGACACGGAAACTATCCTGGGACGTACTCCGAAGGTGGCTGTCTCCGCAACCTCCGGAGTTGCCGGCGTTGCTTACCGTGTCAACGAGTATCGCGCTGCCATAGGGGAGGCACCGCTTTCCAAAAACGCTCCTGTTGTACAGCGTATCTACGAATGGGTATCTGCGGAATACGACAGCGGACGTGTCACGGTGATAACCGACGATGAGTTGATAGGAAAGTATCATGAATACATCTGATCACAGATAGCTGAGCTGCCGGCATCTTATGCATGCTTCAGCGTAAATAGGTTCATATCATTGCCTTCCAGTTCCAGGAGAGCTTTTTTCCGCATGATCCCTCCGGCATATCCGGTCAGGTCTCCGTTCGCTCCGACCACCCGGTGGCAAGGCACGATGATACTGATCGGATTATGACCGACCGCTCCGCCGACTGCCTGTGCGGACATCCTTTCAAGTCCACGCTCTTTTGCGATCCTTTCGGCTATCCATCCGTATGTAACCGTCTTCCCAAAAGGAATCTCACACAGGATCTCTCCGACGCGATTACGGAAATCGGAGCCCACCAGATGAATCTTCGGAAGGAACCCGGGATCACGGCCCGTAAAATAGACATTCAGCCATTCTTTTGCCTGAAAAAAATAATCCGTGTCACGCCGAAGGGCTTCCCTCTTCAGACCAAGCCCGGTGTACCTGCTGCCATCCGTAAACCAAAGCCCTGTCAGTCCCTGCTCGTCACCGGCAAGCAGGATGTTTCCCAAAGGGGATTCATATTCATTCGTGTAGATCATTCCGCACATCCTCTTCAAATCCTGATTTTTTTAAACCGGATACCCCTTCCGCAGCCGAAAGACCGATCCGGTTCCTGTCAGCGTCCCGATATTATGTTCAGTATATCTTTCTTATCTCATCTTCTATACCGTACTCCGCCTTGAAGGCATCGAGATCTGAGGGCTTTCTGATATACAGAATTTCTTCGAATCTGCCTGTATCTTTATCACGAAATCCCGCCACCTGCTCGCCGTTGCAGATGCTGGCCCTTATCACGGGCTCCTTTGTGTCAGGGTTATATTTTTTTACTTTAGGCTTCATACTCAAAGCCGCCCACTGCCTTATAATATGCATTATGCCATATACCGGAAGTAAACTTCGCTATACCTTACCCCGAAACCTGCTTCTGTATGCTTTCAATGACTGATGCCGCTTCCCCCTTGAACTTTTGTGAGAGGGAGGCATATAAGATCACACCGAGAAAGAATGCCATATTTGTGTACCTTATCAGCATACTTATCTCCGTTGTATAAGAAGATAACAACTGACTGCCGATCAAATTGCTGAACATATGCACCAGAGCCCCGGCAAGGATGCTGCGATCCGTCTTGACATATACGAAAGACACGAAAACGCTCAGCATCATAACGCTCGGTATGAACATCAATGCATGGAATACCGAATCCTGAAGCAGGTTGTACTGTGCCTGCCCGGGCGTGAAATACCATGGGAGATGCCATATTGCCCATATAAATCCCAGCAGCAAAGACCCCTTTATAAAACCTGACTTTACCAGAAGTCTGTCCAGCGCATAGCCTCTCCAACCGAATTCCTCATTGAGCGGACCGGAAATGAGCGAAAGCAGGAGAACGAGCAGTATGTTAAACGGATTAGCCGCTATTGCTTTCAGATAATCCATTGTCGGCATCTCATAGCCCAGCAGTCCGACTCCTACTAAGAGGCTTAATACCGACAGTAATGAAAAAACAGCAATCGTGATAAGCGGCCATTTCAACCCCATACGCCTGAAGCCAAAACACCTTCGGAAGTAATCTTTCCGCACGTTTTTCGGGTATGTCAAGAACACCAGGAATAGTGCAACGACAGAAGGAGCGCCGCCTCCAAAATAGAATACGAATGTTCCCGCAGCGGTTCCCGTAAATCCGAACACAACCGGAATGAAGCCGCAGATCCAGGTCCAGGCCAGAGTAAGGACAAAGAACAGTACTAAATATTTGGTGGAAAACCAGTTTTTCTTCTTCGAATCAACTGTTGATCCTTCAATTGTCGGTGCTGTATCCATTATTATCCCTTTACCTGCCGGTTCTGATGATGCTTTTCCATATATGCCGTATCTTTGACCTTTTCATTTTATAACAAAGGTCTGAACATGGATCATTTGATAACTTATCAATATTATAAAACACTATCACCCTTGTCAGGGGCAAGTTCTTCTTTTGTGAGAACTTTTTTCTGCCAGCTCTTTTTTCCACACTCCGGGCATTTCATATACCTTGTCCGTCCCATGTGCATCGCAAGATTTGTCTGCCAGTATGTCGGAACATATCTGTGGTGGCAATTCTGGCATTCATAGTATCCTGCCTTTTGCTCAATTCCCACGGCGACAAAAGAAGACATAAAAATCATCACGAGAGTTAATACGATCAGGACAATTCGCAGCCAGACCGGCATCTCTATAAATACAGCCACAAACATCAAGACCAGTCCGGCAATTACGGTAGGAAACGCAATCCAGTATTCTGTCCTAAGCATCTGTCTGTTCTTTTCTTCAATCTCCTGCCTCATTGCCAGCAGGTTTTCTTCTGCCCGTTTGTCATATGCTTCTGCCATAATTCTTTCGCCCGACAGGAGCTCATTGACGTTAATTTTCAGAAGATCACACAGCTCCAGCATGATCC
>JAEEZH010000117.1 GCA_016288495.1 Lachnospiraceae bacterium | reverse complement strand
TCAGGAATCCTGGCAATGCTCGCGTTCAAATTCGGGGCGCAGAGCGTATTTGCCACGGACCTGGACACGGCGGTAGAGGAAGCCTGCAGGGATAATTTTGACCGGAACTCTCTGAAGGACGCCGATTTTAAACTGATGGTAGGTAACCTGATAGATGATAAGCAGGTTCAGGATGCCGCAGGCTATGATGAATACGACATAGTGGTGGCAAATATCCTGGCTCCGGTTCTGATAATGCTGACGCCGGCTGCCGTGGCGGCGCTTAAGCCGGGAGGGAAATTCATTACCTCCGGGATAATAGAGGGAAAAGAGACAGAAGTGGCGGATGCCATGAAGGCTGCAGGACTTACGGATATATGTGTCAGGCAGCTGGGTGAGTGGCGCATGGTAAGCGGCGTAAAGGGACAATGAGCAGATTTTTTGTGCTGCCCGGGGATATTTACGAGGATGAACACATCCTGTATCTTCAGGGCGAGGATAAAAATCATATAAAAAATGTACTCAGGATGCGTCAGGGCGATGAACTGACTGCCTGCGAGAGTTCTTCGGGGAAGGAATACTCCTGCCAGATCGAGGACTTTGAGGAAACGGGAGTCAGGTGCAGGATACGCTTTGTCAAAGAAGCGGACACGGAACTGCCGTCAAAGGTATATCTGTTTCAGGGACTGCCCAAGGCGGATAAAATGGAGCTCATAATCCAGAAGTGCATCGAGCTGGGGGTATATGAGATCATTCCGGTGAAATGCGCGCGGTCGGTGGTAAAACTCACCAATGACAGAGCGGATAAAAAGCTTGTCAGATGGAATCAGATCGCAAAAGGCGCGGCTGAGCAGTCCAGACGGACGCTTATCCCGCAGGTGACATCGCCAATGGATATGAAAGAGGCGCTGGTCTATGCCGGTGAACATGCAGTGGTCTCCCTGGTTCCTTACGAGCTTTGCGACGCCCGGAAGATGAACGAAACCCGTGAGATCATACGAAACCTGAAACCCGGAGAAGACATAGCTGTATTCATCGGTCCGGAGGGTGGCTTTGAGGAAAGCGAGATCGCGCTGTGCAGGGAAAATGATGTGCAGCCTGTTACCCTTGGCCGCCGGATACTGCGTACCGAGACCGCGGGACTGACCATTATGTCCTGGATCATGCTTTCACTGGAACAGAAATAAAGAAATGGAAATATATCTTGACAACAGCGCCACAACGAAGGTCTGCGAACAGGCGGCCGGTGCGGCGCTTGAATTGATGACAAATAAATACGGAAACCCAAGCAGCCTGCATACCATGGGTTTTGAAGCTGAAAAAGCGGTGAGAGATTCGGCAGAGACTCTGGCCGGAATTCTTAAATGCAAAAGGGATGAGATCATTTTTACCTCCGGAGGAAGCGAATCCGACAATCTGGCTATCATCGGAGGCGCCACGGCAAACAAAAGAAAAGGCAGGCATCTCATCACCACAAAGATCGAGCATCCGGCGGTATTGCAGGCCTTTAAATACCTGGAGGAACAGGGCTTTGAGACTTCTTATCTCGGAACAGATGAAAACGGGATCATATCCCTTAAAGAGCTCGAAAATACCATACGTGAGGACACAATTCTGGTATCCATCATGCATGTGAACAACGAGATCGGAAGCGTGCAGCCCATCGAGGAGGCGGGAAATCTCATTAAGCTCAAAAACCCGGGATGCCTTTTCCACGTGGACGACGTGCAGGGCTTTTCAAAGCTGAAGCTGAATCCCGGAAAAATGAAGATCGATCTGATGTCTGTATCCGGACATAAGATCCATGCTCCGAAGGGGACGGGATTTTTGTTTGTAAAAAAGGGAGTGAAGCTGAATCCCATCATATTTGGCGGCGGTCAGCAGGGCGGCGTCAGATCAGGCACGGAGAATGTCCCGGGAATAGCAGCCCTGGCAGCCGCAGCAGATTTCCTGGATAAAAATGCAGATACTCATATTAAAGATCTGTATGAAAACCGGGAGTTTTTCATATCACAGATAAGTGATATCGAAGGAATAAAGGTGAACGGTCCGGACAGCAGTGAAACGACAAAGGACTGCCGGGCACCTCATATAATTTCCCTCTCCGTCAGGGATGTGAGGGCGGAAGTCCTGCTCCACGCCCTGGAGGAAAAGGGAATCTATGTCTCTGCCGGTTCTGCCTGCTCCTCACATAAGAGGACACCGAGCGCTACACTTATGGCCATCGGACTTGAAAAGGAGCTTCTTGAATCAACCGTCAGGCTTTCCATGTCCGTTTACACCACGAGACAGGAGCTTGAATACACGGCAGAAGCATTAAAAGAACTTATACCTGCACTCAGGAGGTTTGTACGAAAATGAATTATGACAGTTTTCTTATAAAGTATGCGGAGATAGGCGTAAAGGGGAAAAACAGATATCTGTTCGAGGATGCCCTGGTGCGCCAGATCAGATACACTCTACGTCATGTTGAAGGTG
>JAEEZH010000116.1 GCA_016288495.1 Lachnospiraceae bacterium | reverse complement strand
TAAACCGGCACGTGTGCTGGCAGCCTTCCACAAATTTGAGACCATAGAGCCCGGTGATTATAAGAATACCACCCTGAAGATCCCTGTTTCGGTCTTTTCATCCTTTGATGATGGAGGATATACGGGAAATAAAAATTCATTTGTCCTCGAGCAGGGTGAGTACAAGGTTTATGCCGGTGATAATGTGAGGGATGCAAAGGAGTGCGGCAGCTTTTTCCTGGAGGAGACCTTTGTGTGCGAAACAGTCAAAAGCGATGTTTCTCCCGTGGCGCCTTTCAAGAGGCTTCACATTGAGGGCGGAGAAATCATGCAGCAGGATGTGCCTGTCAAGCATTTTGACCGTGATATAGCAAAGAAATTTATCGATGAAAACGTGGCGCCTGCCCTGCCTTACGCCGGTGATAAGGGCATAAAGCTCACAGACGTGAAGGATGGCAAAGCTTCCATGGATGAGTTTTTGTCCCAGATCGCGGATGAGGACCTGATCTGCATGACCAGAATGGAGGGAGTGTATTCTCCCAGGGCAAAGGACGGAACAGTGGGAGCCTTCGGCGGAGTTTCCGATAAGCTGAAAGCTTTCGGCATTCCGGTGGTCTGCTTATCGGACGGACCCTCCGGTATCAGAATGGACGACGGTTCCATGGCATTTTCACTGCCCTCCGGTACTCTCATGGCCTGTTCCTTTGATACTAAGTCGGCTAAGGAACTCTTCGAATATGAGGGCATGGAGCTTATGTTCAATGAGGTGGATAATCTCCTGGCTCCCGGAATAAATATACACAGATATCCTCTCAACGGACGTAATTTTGAATATTTTTCCGAGGATCCGCTGCTGACGGGACTTATGGCTGCGGCCCAGATACAGGGATTAAAGCAGAGCGGCGCAGATGGTACGATAAAGCATTTCTGTGCGAACAATCAGGAAAAGAAGCGCACGAGGATAGACAGCGTGGTATCCCACAGAGCATTGAGGGAAATCTATCTGCGGCCTTTTGAATACGCCATAAAGAATGGTGCGGACAGCGTCATGACCACATACGGAAAACTCAACGGCACATATACTTCGGGCCACTCACAGCTGGTGACCGGAGTGCTGAGAAACGACTGGGGATTCAAGGGCGTGGTAATGACAGACTGGTGGGCCATGACGGATGATGAGCTCTATGATGAGTCTAATCCTGCATACAAGGATGTCCCCCCCTATAAATCTGAGGGCACCATGAAAAACGCCGGTCCCATGCTCAGGGCGCAGAACGATCTGTACTCAGTACATGCCAGCAGCGAAAAGAACTCAGGCAATGATAATATCGCACAGTGGCTTGCCGCAGGTCTTATCAGTCGTGATATACTGGTAAGGAGCGCAAAGAATATATGCGAGTATATATTGAGCTGCGAGAGGTTATTCGGGAACATCACTGTGGATGTGGTAAATGCACCCGAGTATCACTCCAAGGAAAAGAACCGCCGTATCGCCCAGGAGCTTCAGTCACCGCCCCCCGGGACGGTCTGAGGATATTGAGAAGCAGAAGGAAGAAACTGATAAAAAACTATGACTTCTCGTATGTCATCCTGAAAGAGTAAGATTTAAGAATAAAAAAGGCATCATGTAATACCTGATGCCGAATACCAGGAGGAAATATAAAATGAACAAAGGAAAATATTACATCACCACCGCCATCGCCTATACATCGGCAAAGCCCCATATAGGCAATACCTATGAAATAGTTCTGGCGGATTCCATCGCCAGATTCCGCAAGCTGGAAGGCTATGACGTGTTTTTCCAGACAGGTACCGACGAGCACGGACAGAAGATCGAGCTCAAGGCTGAGGAAAAGGGAGTAAGCCCCAAGGAATATGTGGATGATGTGGCAGGCCAGATAAAGACCATCTGGGATCTGATGAATACCTCATATGATAAATTTATCAGAACCACTGACACCGATCATGAGAAGCAGGTGCAGAAAATATTTAAGCGCCTTTATGATCAGGGTGATATCTACAAGGGCGAGTACGAGGGAATGTACTGTACTCCCTGTGAGTCCTTCTGGACCGAGAGCCAGCTGGTGGATGGCAAGTGTCCCGACTGCGGCCGCGAAGTAAAGAAGGCTTCTGAGGAGGCTTATTTCTTCAAGATGAGTAAATACGCCGACAGGCTCATCGAGCATATCAATACCCATCCCGAGTTCATACAGCCCGTGTCC
>JAEEZH010000115.1 GCA_016288495.1 Lachnospiraceae bacterium | reverse complement strand
GATCGTGGTCATGGTCGTGATGATCGTGGTCATGGTCGTGGTGATCGTGGTCGTGGTCGTGGTGATCGTGGTCATGGTCGTGATCATGGTGATGATGCTCATGCTCATGATGGTGTTCCAGACCCTTCTGAGCCATCATCAGTTCCTGCTCTAACCGCTCGGCGCCTTCCATTGCACCCACGATCTGCTCACCTGTGATATCATCCCAGCAGGTGGTGATGACAGGTGCTTTTTCATTGTGCTCCCTGATCATCGAAACCACTTCATCCAGCTTCTCCTGGGATATCTTCTGGGTACGGGACAATACTACGATACGTGCGCTCTCGATCTGATTATTAAAGAATTCGCCGAAATTCTTCATATAGATCTTTGCCTTGGTGGAATCCACCACAGCAACCGAGGAAGTGATATCCACATCCGGTATCTCATCCGCTATCTTCATGACGGCCGCCTCCACATCGGAAAGCTTGCCTACACCCGAAGGCTCTATGATTATCCTCTCGGGACTGTACTTGGAGATGACCTCCTTAAGGGCGGTACCGAAATCCCCCACCAGGGAACAACAGATACAGCCGGAATTCATCTCCGTGATATTGATACCTGCCTCCTTAAGAAAGCCTCCATCCACGCCTATCTCACCGAATTCGTTCTCGATAAGCACGATCTGTGAACCTGCAAAAGCCTCCTTGATCAGCTTCTTTATAAGGGTAGTCTTACCTGCTCCCAGAAAGCCTGATATGATATCTATCTTGACCATTTTTCTCCTCCTAAGTGTAATGTCTGACAACAAACGATACCCACCCCGGATAAGGGTGGGTATCTGATTGATCATACAGTATCATGCTCTTAAAAGCTGTAAGCGATCAGCCGCCCAAAGTCTTGGTGACTATGTTGTTCTCTTCATCCTCTTCGCGCTTTTTCTGCATCTGGATGGCTATATCATCCAAAAGCTGCTGCTTCTGCTGCTCCGTGACAGCCTTGGGGATGTCCAGATCCGCCAGCCTGGAATCTGCCGAGCTGACCTGCTCAAGAGATCCTGCGGAATAGTTGTAAGCGGACTGAAGAGCATTCGTGTCGGCGCCTACCGCAGATCTCTTCTCACTGACCTTGGCGATGGCATCATCCACCTTTGACATGTCAAAATCACCGGTCACATCATAGTCTGCCAGGCCCAAAGCCTCCAGGGCTGTCTGTCCGATGCTGACATCCTTGCCCGAACCATCGGGGTTCGTAACGATCTCCACACCTTCAAAGGTACCGTCCAGAAGCTTCTTCGTGTTGTACTCGGAGTTATTGACCGTCTCTACGATGCCCTGCTTGTTCTGCTCTATCTCATCCTGGATGGCCTGCTTTTCAGCCTTTGTATTAAGACCGTTCGCAGCCTTTACACTGAGCTCCTTTATCCTCTGGAGATAATCGGTAATCCCTGAAAGGGAACCGTCCGCCACATTAAGAGCAGCCTTACCGGACTCGATATTGTCCATATTGGCTGATAAAGCGCCCTCCTGTGATTTAAACTTTTCTGATATGGCACTACCCGAAGCATCCACTGCCGCGCTGGTGAGTCTGTTACCGCTGGCTATGGCTCCGTAATAATAACTGCCGGATGTGCCGCTAACTGCTCCTATACCCATAACAAAGCACCTCCTTCTTTCGTACCTATTTTACCACACTCCCCAGTGAAATTCAAGTGGCTTTACCTCCTCAAAATGATCCCGCTCTTTCACACCGGGTGCTATCTCGTACTCAGGAACTGCTTTTCCTTTTCCTCAGCCTCGGTCAGAGTATAATGCTTTTCATAATCCTTCATTTTTTCCTTTGCCCTGCCAAAATCACCGCAGTGCTCCAGAGCCACGATAAGATTGAATTCCAGATCCTGGGTCATACCTCCGCCCTGTATCTCAAGCGCGCTTTCAAAGGCGTCCCGGGCTCCGTCGTAATCACCCACGGCCATACGGCAGATCCCCAGACGGTTCAGTACCGCCACATCCTCCGGATGGTTCTCGATATAGGTCTTGTACAGGGACTCGGCAAAAGAAGCAGACCCCAGAGCCTCATAGGTCATGCCCAGATACAGTATCACATTACTGTCATCCTGAAGCCTGGCCTTTTCCAGATAATCCCTGGCTGCCTCATAATCACCATGATAATATGCTATCCTTCCCTTTTGAAAATCGGAGAGCTTATAATCCTTGGAAGATGCCTGGCTCAGATAGTTTTCGGCAGCTTCATCATAGCCCTTTGAATTCAGATATTCATAGATCTGCAGATAGATATCCGGTCCCTGGGGTGCATTATCCACCGCCCGGTTGAAATCACGGATACCGTCATCATAGGAATCGCTTTCAATATAAAGCCTGCCCCGGATAAAATAGCCCATATAATCCTTCGGGCGAAGTCCCAGTATGGCGGAAATGGTCTCTATCGCGCCCTCTCTGTCGCCTGTCTTTTCCCTGGCGGCCATTAGATAATATGAAATATCTATATCCTCGTCCGTGACATAACCGTTGCTCAGGGAAATGGCTTTGTTAAAATGTTCTATGGCTCCGGCATGATCTCCTTTGGACATGGCATAGATCCCTTCCGCCCGTTCAAGAAGCTTTTCATCCTCGCCCTTTGACGCCGCTTCATCCAGTGCTGCCCTGGCGTCCTCCTCATTTCCTGCCTCCAGGAACTTAAGACCCTTTGAAATATTATCGGTTTTACCTCTGCAGCCCGTGAGCATCGATACTGCGAATACGCCCAGCATGAGCATGCAGAAAACATTCTTACCAAACCTCATTATGAATCTTTTCTCTTTCTGTTTCTGACTTTATTTCTCTTGGGGGGCTCTTCATCCCGCGCCCCTTCTTGTCCCTGTCCGGACTCATCCTGTGTGCAGGCCGCACCTTCGCTGCTGCCTGCTGCCTCACCCTCAGCATCTTCATCGGGCATGACATCTGCCTGAACTATCCTGTTCCTGCCATGGGTCTTTGCATAATACAGGCCGTCGTCGGCACGCTTAAGCTGTACATCCATATCTCCGCCCAGCTCTCCGGTGACAATACCCATGGACATGGTGACTCCTATAGTGACATCACCGCAGTCTATCTGAGTTCCCCTGAGTTCTGTAAGGATCTCCCGGAGAACGGCAGTGCTCTCATCGATATCCATCTCCTCAAAGATCATAAGGAACTCCTCACCGCCCCACCTGGCGGCAAAGCCGTTAGTCCTCATCTTATCACTCAGTATCCTGGCCACACACCTTAAGACTTCATCACCGGCATCATGGCCGTAGGTATCGTTTACCTTTTTGAAGAAGTCGATATCACCCATGGCCACACAGTAAGGCTGGCCGTCATCAATAACCTTGTGCATACGCATGGCGCCGCTGCGTCTGTTATATATACCTGTGAGGGCATCCCTCTCAATGAGCTTTCGAAGCGAGCCCTGGACATGGACCGTAAACCTGGCCATGTCTCCGATCTCATCCTGTCTGGAAAAGACCACATCGTCCAGCTGGGTCCCCAGATCACCGTCCGCTATATCTCCCAGGAACTTGCGCATTTTGCCCAGTACCCTGACGATATCCATGGTGCAGCGTCTCATGATCACCACCACCAGGATGATACCGGCTATGATCAGCATGGTATTTGACAGCACGGCATTGTTCACCAATCTGGCCACATCGTCGGAAGGTTTGGCCGCCGCTATCATCCCCAGGCATACCCCCGACTCCGAATAAAAGGGAAGGTACTCCACAAAATAGGAATTTCCGCCGACTATGACCCTGGAGAAAAATGCCTCCTGCTGTTTCTTCAAAACCTTATCCACCACCATATCATGGGCAAGGGACAGGGTAACCCTTTCCCCGTCCTCGCCGACGATGGTGGTAAGCATCCTCATATTATAGAAAAAGATGGTGATATCTATTCCGGTATCCGCCTTTATCCCGTCTATGAAGGAAGTATCGTCCAGGATCACCTCACCCTTCCGAAGATACACGGTGTTGTTTGCCTCATCGGTCAGAAGATTGTAATCACCGGGATAATTCATGTCATAGGTGGCCAGCACCGTCCTGGCCACAGCCCCCAGACCTCTCTCCACCTCAGTCTGCAGACCGTGCATGTACATGACATAGCCCAAAACCACTATGAATATTCCCAGAACAATGAGAGGCAGCACCGTGTTTGATAAAAACAGCCGGCTCAGTCCGCCTTTACCTTTTCGTTTTGTGATCCCCGTTTTTTCCATTTCTTCTCTCTAAATAAGATTCTTCGCTAATGTCCTAAGGCATCCACCACTCCGTGGTACCCCTTAGGACGAATTTCGCTCAGAATGGCAACAGATGTTCCGGCGCGATGCCTTACTCATGGATCACCAGTTCCTTGTAGAACTCGGCGTAATCCTTTCTGCCATCCTTTGTAAACTGGATGGCGCTTCTGGGATGCTGGTTCAGCACGCCCGTCATGAGATACTGCAGATCATATCCCCATACCGCGCCTTCACTGCGTATCTTGTTTATGTGCTCCTGTATAAAACAGATGACCGGATAGGTGTTGTATTTGGGATTTTTCAAAAATGACAGCAGCAGCTCCATGGGACAGTTTCCTGCACCTCTGCCCATACCTGCATAGGTGGCATCCAGAAGATCCACCCCGTCGCCTACCGCCTCAATGGTATTTGCAAAAGCCAGCTGCTGGTTGTTATGGGCATGAATGCCCAGAGTCTTTCCGTACTTGGAAGAAACCTCAAGATAAGAGTCCACCAGTCTGGCCATCTCTTCCGGATACATGGAACCATAGCTGTCCACGATATAGATCACATCCACATCGGTCTGAGCCACTATTTCCAGCGCCGCCTTTATATCACCCTCACGGGCTGTGGATATGGCCATTATATTGCAGCAGGTCTCATAACCCTTTTCATGTATATCCCTGATCATCTCCACCGCACCCGGCATCTGATGAATGTAAGTGGCCACCCTGTACATATCCACGGGGCTTTCTGCCCTGGGAGGAATGTCGCGTTTAAAATTGGTCCTGCCCACATCCGCCATGACCGCTATCTTAAGATCCGTATCATTATCCCCAACTATGCTTCTGATGTATTCATCGTCACAGAATTTGGCACGGCCGAATTTCGATTCATCGAACATATCCCTGTCAGCCTTGTAGCCAAACTCCATATAATCTACTCCGGATTTTATATTTGCCAGATAAAGCGCCTTCACGAATTCATCTGAAAAATAGAAGTCATTTACCAGTCCTCCGTCCCTCATGGTGGCATCAAGGACCTTTACGCTTTCCCTGTAGTTCATCAGTTTTGCAATTTCTTTCATTTTCTTTTCCGCCTTTCTCAAAAAAAACAATCTAATTATATACCATTTTCAACGGTTTATCCACGCTTTTTTTCTTATAGTATATCGCTTTAAAGCGTTAAAGTATTCTCGGTAAAAATAATCCCCCGGCTCATCACCGGGGGAAGAAATTCATATCGTCTCCGATCACTCAATGACCGTATTGGGATAATCATCCTCCGGGATAATGGCTATATAAGTATGTCCCGTGTTGATCTTCAGCTCGTTACCGTCGCTGTCATAATATCTGGTATAGCTGATATCATCTGTGTTGGTCCACTTAATGGGAATGCACTTTCCGTTGGTGCAGTAATATCCGTCTCTGTTGTTGACAGGCGAAGTCTTGAACATCATGTATCCGTTGCTGTCAAACACCTGCATCTCGGCGGAAAGGAGAATGACATTCTTAAACGCTGTCTGCTCCTTTGTCTTTCCGTCCACATGAGCCGACCCATACTCGGAATACAGATACTTCTCACTGCCCGAATCATAGGTAAGCTTTGATTTGTTATGCTCAAAAGGAAGGGCTATGGACTCAGCCGTAACTGCCTTAGAGTTGTCGGAAAGATCCACAGGCTTCTTCTCGGATGCAAAATTGAAATGGGATCCGCCCTGATAATACTGGTCATACTCAGTGGTGATACCGCTGTTCTTGAAGTTCTTCTCAAGATCTCCGGGCAGGATATACTCGGTAAACTCTCTTGATTTACCGTTGTTTACACGTGAGAATGTACCTGAAAAATGCTTTACAAAATCATTCTTCAGGAAGATATCGATATAGAAAGGTCCTCCGTCATGACATACCACTGCCCCATACTCGGGAGCTATCTGCAGGTTCGTGGGACGTACGGATCTGATGGAGCCCAGCTGTTCAATGTTGCCCCAGTCCTTTATGATGCACATAAGTCTCGTGATACCGCCGTTTGCATGGGAATTGGTCATCTCATACACGATGTCACAGTCATTAACTCCGAAATGGTCGAGAGCCTTTACCTCGTTATCCACCATAGCTGCTATGGGACGCTGATTCTTAAGCTCCTCAGGGATCCATTCATTGGTCAGCTCGCTGCGGTAAAAACCTTCTCTGACCTCCTCCTCTTCTTCCTCCTCCTGAGCAACAGGAGCAGGCTCCTCCTTGGGTTCGGGATCAGTATCCTCCAGGGTGATAACGGGAGTTTCCTTTGTTTCCACTACCGGCTCTTCCTTCTTACAGCCGGACAAAAGCACTGTAGTAAGCAGCGCTGTCGTCAAAAGCACAACTACCGATCTTTTCATAAAAAAACCTCCAACGCTTTTCAAAAAAATGACTTCACAGCACACTCTGTGAACACATAACGAATATATTAGCATAATGCCTTTTATTTTTCAAGTGCGGATTATTCACCAAAAATCCCGCAAAATACGTCAGTTTTTGTCGGATTCATCAAAGTTTATCCGTCTTTCCTCCACCACCAGAGGCCTGTTGATGACACGGGTGTTTATATTGAGGATATATTCTCCCAAAAGGCCGATAAAGAAAAGCTGCAGAGAACCAAGCACGAACACGCCGATGACCATGGGGGCATAACCGGCGGTAAACTGGTGCCAGTGTGTCAGCTTCATGATCAGATATATGAGGGCGATGATGAGACTGACACCGGAGCTGATAAACCCGAGAAATGTGGCCACTCTCAAAAGCACCTTTGTATATGAGGTGATAGACAGCATGGCCGCATCATAGAGAGAATAAAAATTGTTATGGGTCTTTCCGGCCCTGCGTTTTTCCTGTTCGTATTCGATCTCTATCCTGTTAAAGCCGTGGCCGTATTCCGCCACGATCCCCCTCAGGAAGGGAGTATTGTCATCCAGGTTCTTGAGAAGCACGATAAAGGACCTGTCATAAAGCCCGAAGCCTGTAAAATGTTCTATCATCTCCACGTCCGACATGCCTCTGATCAGCTTATAATATATGGAACGCAGGAAATATAACAGAGGATTTTCCCTGGAGCTGGTCTTGATCCCGCTCACTATCCTGTGGCCGTTTTCCCACTCCTTTACAAAAAGAGGTATCATGTCCACCGGATCCTGGAAATCGCAGCACATGGATATGGTACAATCCCCGTCGGTCTGGCACATCCCGTAAAAAGGAGAATTGAACTGACCGAAATTCGCCATATTTAAAATGGCCTTGACCTTTTTGTTTTTGGCACAGATCTGCTCCAGCTTTTCACGGGTCCCGTCGGTGGAACAGTTATCTATGAACAGCAGCTCATAATCGTAGGCCGCCAGCTCCTTTTCCATGATCGAGCACACTGCTTCACTCATGGGAACCACGTTCTCCGCCTCGTTGAAGCAGGGTATCATTACCGAGATCTTCTTTCCGTTCTTTTGCACCGGAATATCTTTTTTCACGGCAGCGTTCCCGGTCTTATTCTTTTCTGGTCTTTTCTTATTCATGAGTACTCCTTGTAAGATGCTCTGTCACCGAAACAGCCTGCGTCTTATTATCGCAACACCGTATTTAGCCTTAAAAGCCCTGTAATTGTACAGATATTTCTCTGTCTCATCAGGGGTCAGGGCCGCACCGGTGCCGGGTTCATCGGTATCCATCAGGAAGAAATCCTCCCCTTCCACCTCGTCAAAAATGTTTGCGTCTATGGGCCGCAGATGTCTGCCATAGCTTCTGAGCAGCTTTCCCTTCCCGTCATATCTGTTGGTCAGATAAAGGCCGCCGCCATCAGGCGCACCCTTTGCCCCATACAGATCCACACGTACGCTCCTGCCGTCTGCTTTAAGCTGCTTTTCCAGAGAAAGGTTTTCAAAGAACGCATCATAAACGCTCTTTGAAGATGACAGGGATGAAAAGGTATATCCCTCAGGAACCTCTCCCTGATAAAGCGGTACCTGCAGATCATTGCACTGCCCCACGCCGTGGGTCCCCTCATCTCCGAAATTCGTACTGCGGCTGATCCTGGGATAGATAAAATATCTGTCCTTTTCCACCACATACCTGATGAAATACTTGAGCCATGACTTTTCATCCGACCAGGACCTGACAAACTGCGGTATCTCATCCCCGAAAGGGGTATTGTCGTTCTTTTCAAGCCACCGGGCAAAGGCTTCCCACTGGCGGGCGGTGTACGCCTGTCCCCAGGAGGATGCAAACTGGAAATACCAGTTATCGAAGCCGTCGTTGACCGCCTCAAAGGGTTCTCTTACATGGACGTTCAAAAGGTGATTGTATAAAGATACGCCGGCTATCCTGTCCGCCTCATCCGAGGACTCGCTGTAGGCTAACGCAGCCAGAGCATAATGATAAAAATCCCGGGCCACATACAGATCATCTTCCAGGATTATGGCGCTGCCGTATTCGGATGCGTATGAAGAACACAAAAGCACATGCTTTTTAAGGCCCAGGGCCTCATCCCTCAAAATGACCGTCTTCTCACCATGCTCCCACAAAAAATCATCGGCAGCCTGTCTGACTTCGGGCAGGCCTCCACCGTCTATGCTGATGATAAGAGAGACTCCGCCGTCAGGATAGGAAGCCTTTGCAAGTGAGCCCAGAAGACGCCGAAGGGATTTTTCTCTGTTATATGCGATGATGACTATTACGGGGTTATTCATATCATTCATCCACCATCTGGCGTTTTACCAGTTCCGCAAACAGTCCATTCCTGGCCATCAGTTCCTCATAGGTTCCGCTTTCGGCGATCTTTCCCTTGGCCATAACCACAATCCTGTTGCAGTTTTTGATGGTGGACAGCCTGTGGGCTATAACGATCCTGGTACACTTAAGTGAATCCAGTGAGTCGGAAACTATCTTCTGGGTGATATTGTCCAATGCGCTGGTGGCCTCGTCAAACATGAGGATCTTGGGCTTCGGCGCTATGGCTCTGGCGATCATGATACGCTGCTTCTGACCTCCCGAGAAACCGCCCTGGCCCTCGGATATGATGGTCTGCATCCCCATGGGCATACGCCTGATGTCATCTGCCATGCCCGCCATTTCCGCTGCCTCCCAGGCCGCTTCTTCAGGCAGGTCGGGAGCCGATATCACTATATTCGAATAAATATTTCCGGCAAAGAGCTTGCCGTCCTGCATAACTGTGCCTATCTTCTGTCTGACGGATCTGGCATCCAGAGTCTGAAGGTCGCGGCCGTCGTAATAGACCGAACCGTGCTGGGGCTTTTCAAAGCCCAGAAGCAGCCTCATAAGCGTGGATTTACCGCAGCCCGTCTCACCCACTATAGCCACATACTCTCCCGCTCTTATCTTTAAGGTCAGATCGTTGAGCACGGGAGGCAGATCCTTGCCGTATGAAAAAGTGACATTGTTAAGCTCCACTGAACCGGAAATGGACTTTACAAACTCTCTGTTTTCAGATACCTCCGGAGTGGCATTAAGTATCGGCTGGGTAATGTCCAGCATGGGTTTTATGGATGCTATCATGGTAGCCATCATCGCCGCCGATGAGAAGGTACTGGTAAGTATGGCATATGCGGTGTTGAATCCGAAATACTGCGCCACGGTGACACCGTTCTTTATGGCCAGGAAATACATTACCAGAGTCCCCAGCAGTGAGATGGCCATGATGATGGTGCTGTTAAGCTTCACAAACAACGGAGGATTAAAACTCTTTTGAGTTTCTGCCTTATACAATCTGGCCCATCTGGCAAAAGCCCTGTGCTCAGCGCCTGCCAGCCTGATCTTTCTGATGCCGGAGATAAGTGCATAGGTCATACCGCGTTCCTTGGCCTCGATGACCATCACTTCCTTTGATCTTCTCATGTTGAATATTATGGTGGCTACCGAAACACCCACAGTCAGCGAAATGGTGACTATGGCCGGCACCAGCAAAGGCCCCGCATTGTCTGCGATCTGGGACATGTACATCAGCGAAAAGAAGGAAGTGGAAAAAAGGGACAGGGCCACATCCACGATATTTGACACCAGGTCATCCACCTGCTGTACCCTGTCTGAAAGCTCACCCGCACTGTACTGTTTGAAAAATGAGGGCGGCAGGGAGAGCATGCGCATCATGGCTGCAGACGAGACGCTGAATCTCATCTGGGTCTCTATGCGGCTCTCTATAAAACTGTATATCTGTCCCCAGGTCACCTTAAAAATAATGGACACTACCGTAAAGACACCCAGGACTATGACAAGTGTCTGGGGCATCTCATAACTCAACAGATCATCGGAGAACAGAGCCTCCACTACGTCTACAAGGAGAACACCCAGGGAGGTCTCCATGGACAGGAACAGAAAATACATGAGGATATCAAAAATACGTATGTTTTCCAGTATGTATCTGATAAGGCTCCTCAGGGTAACAGGGCCCACAGGAAAAGGCTTGTAAAGGGCCACCGCCTCAGAGGAGATTTTTTTTTCATTCCAGCGGTTCACGCCCACATATTTCCCGGTCACGGTATCATAATATCTGTATCCAAAGGGGATCGTGGGGATCAGGGCAACCACCCTGTCATCGACCTTCGCCAGCATCACGTTACGCTCTTTTCTGCGCCATCTTTCACCCAGGGTGACCCTGCGGCTCATGATTCCGTGGGGTCTCAGATGATAGATAAGCACCTGTTCCGTGTCGGTTATTTCATCCGGCAGTTCCTTCGCCTTAATATGAAAATAGCGCAATATCTGACCTATGGCGTCATGGGTCTGCTCCAGGGAATCTCTGTCCTTTACAATACTTCCCTTGCCTATAACTGCCTCGGCCAGATCCAGAAAGGAATCCTCAAACTCCTGCCTGTCCCGCTGTTTTCTTTGTTTTAACTGTTCATCAAACCAACTCATTGTCACTCACTGCTAACCAATTTATTATAATACTCACAGCTCTTCATCAGTTCATCATGGGTGCCTCTGGCCACTACTTTCCCGTCGTCCAGAACTATTATCTCATCGCAATCTCTTATGGTGGACAGTCTGTGTGCTACCACGACGGTAGTTACTCCCCTGTCCCTGATGGATTTCATTACCCTGTATTCCGTCTTTGCATCCAGGGCGCTGGTGGCCTCATCCATTATGACTATGGTGGGATCCTGTGCCAGGACACGTGCAATCTCGATCCTCTGTCTCTGGCCTCCTGACAGGTTCCTTCCATTTTCCATGAGTTTGTGGTTATAGCCTCCGTCCCTGCGCATGATGTCCTCATGAATGGCCGCATCCCTGGCTGCCAATATCATTTCAAAATCTGCGATGGAGGAATCCCACATTTTTATATTGTTTGCTATGGTATCTTCAAAAATGATTATCTCCTGATCCACCACGCAGACAGAACCCGTAAAGACTCCATGGTCTATCTCATCAATATTTTTTCCGTCGAAAAGGATTTCACCGCTCCAGGGTCTGTAAAGACCGGATATCAGGTTTGCCAGAGTACTCTTTCCGCAGCCCGAAGCTCCCACGAACGCCACAGAGGATCCCGGCTTAAGCTCCATTGAAAAATCAGAGATCAGAGGATTGGCGTATTTTGAATAACCAAAGGTCACATTTTTGAGCGTGATCTGACCGGAAAGCTTTTCATAATCCAAATCCTCACGCTCTGTCTCCAGACCCTCACAGGACTTGTCGATGGGATAGCTCATCACGTCCTCTATTCTTTCCATCTGGGATCTCATCTCCTGGATATCGCTTCCGGATCCGATCAGCGCATTGAGAGGAGACATAAAGGAAAACAGATATGACTGGAACGCATATACCATACCTGCGGTGAACCGTCCGCGCAGTATGAGTCCCACGCCCACAAACAGAACGGCATAATTTGACAGCTCGGTCACCATCTTCGGAATGGTGGAATAGTTGATCTCCACGGCCAGAGCCTTCATATTCTGGGAATTCACCGAGTCATGAAAGCCTGCCCAGCGCTGAAAGAAACCGTTTTCCGCACCGCTGGCCTTAATAGTCTCTATCATCTCCACGCCGGAGACGGTGGTGGAATCCAGAAGTCCCTCATCACGGAGCATAACGCGGCTGATATTCAGTCTCTTATCAGCGATTATCTTTGCACAGACAAAGTTGATGACAATACCGCCTATACCCACCGCCGTCAGAAGAGGTGAATATCTGAGCATGACCACCAGGTAGAACACAGTCATACACACATTAAGGAAGATAGGGGCGATCTTGCCCATGAGTTGATTGGCGATGGTCGTATGAAGCATCTGGCGCTGCTGGATATCACCGGCGAGGCGCTGGGAAAAGAATACCATGGGAAGCCTTAAAACCCGCCAAACATAAGCGCTGGAGCCATATACCGTCATCTTGCCTTCAAGCCTCAGCATATAGACATCCTTGAGATAGGAACAAACGAGCTGCATTCCTATGATCAGAAGCATCCCCACACAGAAATTATAGAGTATGTCATTATTATGACCGGGGAGCATATAATCCATGAAAAATCTGGAGACACCGTTGTTCAGGATAGTGGCTACAGATATGATGGCTGTCAGGATCACTGAAAAAACTGCGGCGGGCAGTGCACCCTTCATAGTCTTTCTGATAAAGCCCAGCATTCCGGCTCTCTTACCGCCGGGTTCAAAGTCCGGGCCCGGCACCATCTTCAGGCAGATGCCGGAATAACCCTCCTTAAATTCATTCCGGGTCATGACCACATAACCCTGGGCGGGATCGTTAAGATAGACCTTGTTGCCCTTAAAACCGTCCACCACCAGAAAGTGATTATATTCCCAATGGGCCACGCAGGGGAATTCAAAGTCCGCAAACATGGCATCCGCATCCATTCTGAATCCGGAAGCCTCCATGCCGTAACCTCTGGCCGCCCTTACCACATTCCGGGCGCTTGAGCCGTCCCTGGACACGCCGCAGTCATCCCTGGCCTGCTCCAGGGTGATCCACCTGCCGTAATAGGAAAGGATCATGGCCAGGGATGCGGCACCGCATTCCAGTGCCTCCATCTGCATGATCACAGGTACCTTGGCAACGCCCTTTTTAATAGGTTTTTTTATCTTAACGCTACTCATTTACGCTGTTTGTTTTTCCAATCCTTAATATATTCATACCGCTTTTTAAAATCAGCCTCCCGGCCCTGGTCGGTGGGCTCGTAGTACTGTCTGCCCTGCATGGAATCCGGCAGGCAGCTCATGGCGGTCATCTTTTCCTCATAATCGTGGGAATACTCATAGCCCTTTCCGTAATCCAGTTCCTTCATCAGCCTCGTGGGTGCGTTCCTGATATGGAGAGGAACCGGCTCGGCATTCGTACGGTTTGCATCATAGGCTGCCGCCATATATGCCTTTTCCATAGCGTTGGACTTCGGAGCCAGAGCCATGTATACCACGGCATGTGTCAGATGTACCGAACACTCCGGCATACCGATGAGCCTGCAGGCTTCAAAGGCAGCCACAGCCACCTTAAGGGCATTGGAATCCGCCAGTCCCACATCCTCGCTGGCAAACCTGGTGACACGCCTGGCCACATAAATGGGATCCTCTCCGGCCTCCAGCATCCTGGCCAGCCAGTATACAGCCGCGTCGGCGTCTGAATTACGCATGGATTTATGCAGGGCGGAGATCAGATTATAATGCTCTTCTCCGTTTTTGTCGTAAAGGAGGGATTTTTTCGAAGTGCACTGTTCAAGTATCTCATCCGTGACCTTTACACTGCCGTCGGCAGCAATGTCCGAATTAAGGACCACCATTTCCAGCGTGGAGAGCGCGCCTCTGGCGTCCCCATTGGAAAAAACCGCTATCTTTTCAAGGATATCATCGCTAATATCCACCTTTTGTCCCGAAAAGCCTCTCTCATCCGTGAAGGCTCTCTTCATGAGCTCCACCAGATCGTCGGTGGTAAGAGCCTTCATGACAAAGACCTTGCACCGCGACAAAAGAGCGGCGTTCACCTCAAAGGAAGGATTCTCCGTAGTGGCTCCGATAAGAACGATGCTGCCCTTTTCCACGTAGGGAAGAAAAGCATCCTGCTGGGCCTTGTTAAAACGGTGGATCTCGTCCACAAAGACGATGGTCCTGATCCCCAGGCCTCTGGCCTCTTCGGCCTTTTTCATCACTTCCTTGATGTCCTTTATACCACTGGTAACTGCCGAGAAATTAATGAATTCGGATCGGGTCTGTTTTGCTATTATCTGTGCGAGAGTGGTCTTTCCCACTCCGGGAGGTCCCCAGAATATCATGGAGGAAATACTGTCACTCTCTATGATCCTGCGAAGGATCTTACCCTCGCCCAAAAGATGCTGCTGTCCTGCAAAATCCTCCAGCTTTTCAGGTCTGAGCCTGGCCGCCAGGGGCCTTGGAATATCGTTTGAAAATAGTGAAAGCTGCTCCATATCATCTATCCGGATACCGCTTTAAAAAAGGGAGAGCCAAGTCTCCCTTTTCTTTCAGCTGTACATCTGTACCCATTTCCTCCAGTCATATTTATGACTCTTGTTATCGTCGTCTCCGTAATAATCGTTGTGGTCGGGATCGGGATCCGCTATGAGCACCACCTTGTCATCACTGATCCAGTGTGCATCCCACTCATCAGGCCATTTCCTGCCGTTCATATTCACGCCCTGGGTCGAAAGATACAGGTCGTCAGTCACTCTCAGATCCTTGGAGCCCAGAAGTGCACCGTCATCCGCATGAACATAAAGAACCTTATAGGTACGATAGAAGCAGGCGATTATGTTACGGTCCTCTGTGATATTTGTCCAGGAGCCGTCCCAGCCCACGAACTCAAGCCCTGAAATGCAGGGATTCTCGGGGGGAGTAAGGGTGGTGCCGTAAGCCACAACATCGGTATACCAAAGCTGTCCGCTGGAACCGTTGTACCATCTGACCACACAGGTCTTGCCGGGAACGCCCACAGGATTAAGTCTGATGGAATCCTCCGCTCCCAGTCTGCCGGGAGTGGTCATGGGAGTAGGCGGATAAGGCGAGGTGGAAAGGTTCGTACCCTGACTCATACTGTGCTCACCTGCGGTGGAATAACTCAAAACTCCGTCGGGGAGAGTACGCACTGTATTGCATACATCCACAGACTGTCCGGCGCTTCCGATGGGCAGATAGACCGCGTTAGCCACGGTATCCGTAAGGACCGGCGAAAGCGGTACATCCCAGCCGCAGAAAGCATAACCCGGAACGTTGATATCGGTGGGTCCGGAATAAATAGCCGTTCCGCCCTGCTCTACGGGATATACATAACTACCGTAGGGCGTCACAAAGGTGACCGTTACCTGCGCGGCATGGGCCGTCAGAGCTGCTCCCAGAATGCCCATGGCGGAGAATGCCAGAACCGCCAGCGTCTTTATAATTCTTTTCTTCATATCCGTATCCCCCTTTTTAAGATTCTTCGTCGCTTCGCTCCTCAGAATGACAAACGACAGGCTCCTCAGAATGACAAACGACAGGCTCCTCAGAATGACAAACGACAGGCTCCTCAGAATGACAACCCACTGTCATCCTGAGGCGTAGCCAAAGGATCTTTGACACAATTCTGATATTATAGTAAAATAAATCCTCGTGTTCTCTACACGACCACCCTATATTATACCAATCCAAACGACCTAAGTAAAGTAATTTATGAGCACAGGAAAACTTCTTAAAACCGTATTTATAAAATCACTGCCCGTTATGAGCGGCTACATCTTTCTGGGGATAGGCTTCGGAGTCCTGCTCCAGAAAGCAGGCTACGGTCCGCTCTGGGCCGCTGTCATGAGTCTGACCATCTACGGCGGCACCATGCAGTATGTGGGCGCATCCCTCATCGCCACCGGCGCCGATTTCATCACCGCCCTTATCACCACCTTTGCGGTATCGGCAAGGCAGCTCTTTTATGCGGTATCCATGCTGCCCATATATAAAGGAGCCGGCTGGAAAAAGCCCTATCTGATCTTTGCCGTGACCGACGAGACCTACGCACTGACGGTGGACGGCAGCTACCCTGAGGGAGCCGACGAGCATCTGTACAGATTTCTGCTTTCCGTTTTCAACCATTCCTACTGGATAATCGGCGGTATCCTGGGTAATATCATCGGAGCAAAGCTCCCCTTTAACACCGACGGCGTGGATTATTCCATGACTGCACTTTTCATCACTGTGCTGGTGGCGCAGTGGACAGGACGCAAGAATCATATTCCCGCCATCTGCGGATTTTTCTGCACCCTGATCTGTCTTCTCATCTTCGGTCAGGATGCGTTTCTGATACCGGCTATGGTCTCCATAACCATATGCCTTACAATACTGAGAAAAAAATGTGAAAACACGGAAGGTTAAGCTATGTCACGGGATACACATACAGCCATACTGATACTGATAATGAGCCTGGGCACCATATTCATGAGGGCCCTCCCCTTTGTGATCTTCAGAGACGGAAAAACTCCCTCCTACATCACCTACCTGGGGGATGCGCTGCCCTCCGCTGCCATTGCCATGCTGGTGGTCTACTGCTTCAAGGGTGTGAACCTCACAGCCTATCCCTTCGGAGCCCCGGAGTTTATCGCAGGCGGCCTGACCGCCCTGTCCTATATTCTCAAGAAGAATACCCTTCTGAGCATAATCGTCGGTACCTTCTGTTATATGCTGCTTCTCCAAAAGGTATTCATATAAAAAACGCACCCTTATCAGGATGCGTTTTCCTCTTCGTTTCTGCGATTGAAATCCCACAGATAAGCTATGAACTCACGCTGGGGCAGAGGCTTTGAAAAATAAAAGCCCTGGATGTGGGAGCATTTCATATGGGAAAGGGCCGAAACCATTTCCCTGGTCTCCACGCCCTCCGCGATCAGCTTCAAGTTCTGGTTCATGAACATGGTGATCAGATCGGGGAGTATCATGCTCTTTCTCTTGAAATACGACCATACCACGGATTTATCTATCTTTACGCTGGAAAAGGGAAGCTGGATAATGGTGGCAGTGTTTGAAAAACCTGTCCCGTAATCATCCAGAGAAAAGGTAAAGGATGCAGCTATGAGCTTTTCCATGTTCTGGCGTATGGACTCACTGCCCTCCACCGCCGCGCTCTCGGTGATCTCCAGCACTATCATACTGCGGTCGATCTCATAGCGGTTGGTGATATCGATGAGCTCTTCCACCAGTGTCTCCTGCTTGAACTGCATGGGAGACAGATTCACATGGATGTGGTTAAGACCGTACTGACGGGGCTTGTGCTCCTTTATGAAGGCGCAGACCTTTTCAAAGATCTGTGTCCCCAGGTTCAGGATGCTTCCGTTGCGCTCCGCCTTTCTGATAAATTCGTCAGGCGAGATAAAACCTATATCATCATCAAAAAGCCTGGCCAGCGCCTCACAGGAGGTGATCCTGTTATCCTCCACGGAATAGATGGGCTGATAATAGATCTGTACCGACTTGTTTACAATGGCGTTCTCTATGGCGTGCTCCACAGCTCTCTCATGGATCATGTTCTTGATGATCCCGTCGTCCACTTCCACCACGTTTCTCCCCATGGGATCCTCCTGAAGCTTCAGGCTGACAAAATTATAGATATTGTTTATGCTGTGAAAATCCTTGGGCATATGCCAGTAGGGAATGGCCACGATCTGGGTCTCCAGCACTATGGCCATATTGCCCACATGGAAGGGCTTTGCGAAACGGCCCTTTAAGACCCGCACGATCTTTTCATAATCGCCCTCGGAGCTTTCCTGTATCACGAAGGTGAGATTCTTCAGTCTGAAGAGTCCGTTTGAATTAAAAACGGATTTAAGGTAACGGATGACCTCATCCCTGACCACATTCACATTTTCCGTACCGTAAATGGCGTCCAGATTTTTGTAATCCGCTATGGTGACAAAAACACAGGAGAAGGCCTTTCCCTCACGGATATATTCATTGCACATCACGGTAAAGGCATCGGTATTGAACATGCCGGAGGCCCGGTCTATGTATTCCCCGGGATTTTCGATGGTGACATAAAAGATCACAAGGGCGAGGGTGATCAGGAAATTCGAGACCAGCACCTTATCGAAAAAGAAGGCCTGGACTATCATCCCGACGATGATGACACTGCAGAACAGATACACGCTTATCTTCTGCTTTTTCTCCACAACTCTGCGGCTGGCTACCATGGACGCAAAGGAAAGGAAGATATAGAAAGAGCCAACCACCATATTTACCGCATAGGCCGGACCGTGGATATAGTTAAGCTGCTCGTCCACCATGAAGACAAAACCGGTCAGCGGAGTGGTCACTATCAGAAGGTTCGTAATGACGGCGGGAAGCATGAATACAGTAAAAATAGACGTGGAGGCATAATTACTCTGCCCCGTGACGCTCAGGATATAACAGAAAAAAGCCAGGGCAATGGATGTGACAAGTACAAAGTAGATCACATTCGATACCATGACCACATCACGTCCGAACTGCCTGGGATAGGAATTGGTCCAGGCGGTAAACACATCCATCACGGTGGCCAGAAACGAGATGATTATGGTCACGATGTAGGTGGTCTTCTGCCTGGTGGGCAGATGTCTTTTTGCAACAAAAAAACAGAAGAATGCCAGCATGTAAACTATTGATGCTATTTCAAAATCAATATTCCACCGCATGAAACATTCTCCTGTTCATCATTTCAGCACAAAACCGGTCTGCCGGTTCATTTAGGGTCCGCTGCTTTTTCCTCACGGATAGTCTTTGACCTGATCTCCTCGACTATCTGAGCCACGAAATCCGAAAGGGGCTTCGCTCCCTCGTCTCCTTCAAATCTGCTGCGCACAGACACGGTACCCTTTTCCTCTTCGTCGGCACCCACCACCAGCATGTAGGGAAGCCTGTCCATTCTGGCCTCACGTATCTTGAAGCCTATCTTTTCGGATCTGTTGTCCACCGTGACATCCACATCCTCCGCAGCCAGAGCCTTGCGGACCTTTTCGGCATAATCCGCATACTTTTCGGAAATAGGCAGGACTCTCACCTGCTCGGGGCAAAGCCAGGTAGGAAATTTGCCCGCGTAGAACTCGATAAGCCATGCCAAAGTACGCTCATAGCAGCCCATGGAAGTACGGTGTATGATGAAGGGACGGACCTTATCTCCGTTCTCGTCAATATAATACATGCCGAACTTTTCGGCGATCATCTCATCCCACTGGATGGTGATCATGGTGTCTTCCTTGCCGTAGACATTCTTTGCGTTTATATCTATCTTGGGGCCGTAGAATGCGGCCTCGCCCACATCCTCGGTGAAATCCACTCCCACTTCGTTCAGGATATCCCGGAGATGCTGTTCCACCTGATACCATTTCTCCAGAGTATCGATATACTTTCTCTCGCTTTCGGGCTTCTCAAAATCTGCCGGATCGCACTTTGACAGATGATAGGTCACTTCGCCTTCCACACCCAGGACAGTGAGGACATGCTTTGCAAGGGCAAGGCATCGCTTTACCTCCTCAACCATCTGATCCGGCCTGACCACCAGGTGTCCCTCTGTGATGGTGAACTGACGTACTCTGGTCAGTCCGTGCATCTCACCGGAATCCTCATTCCTGAAGAGGGTGGAGGTCTCGCTCATCCTGACAGGGAGGTCCCTGTAGGAGTGCTGCTCGTTCATATACACGTAATACTGGAAAGGACAGGTCATGGGACGAAGAGCCATACAGTCCGGATCCTCCGGATCCCCGAGAAGGAACATACCGTCCAGATAATGATCCCAGTGTCCCGAGATCTTGTAGAGATCCGACTTGGCCATGAGAGGAGTCCTGGTCCTGACATAGCCCCATTCCTTATCCTCCAGATCCTCTATCCAGCGCTGCATCTTAATGATCATCCTGGTGCCCTTGGGCGTCAGAAGGGGAAGTCCCTGTCCGATGACATCCACGGTGGTAAAGAGCTTCATCTCCCTGCCCAGCCTGTTATGATCGCGGAGCTTTATATCCTCCAGATGCTTAAGATATGCCTCCAGCTCGTCTTTTTTATTGAAGGCCGTACCGTAGATCCTGGTGAGCCTGGCCTTATTCGAATCACCTCTCCAGTAAGCCATGGATGATGAGATGAGCTTATATGCTTTTATGTTTTTGGTGCTCATAAGGTGAGGTCCTGCACAAAGATCCACAAAACCGCCCTGATCATAGAATGAGATCTCAGAGCCTTCGGGAAGATCCTGAATGAGCTCCACCTTATAGGGCTCGTTCCTCTCCTGCATATACTTTACCGCCTCATCCCTGGGCAGGGTAAAGCGGGTGAGCTCATGCCCCTCCTTGATGATCTTTTTCATCTCAGCCTCTATCGCATCCAGATCCTCCCTGGAAAAAGACTGGGAATCAAAATCATAATAAAAGCCCTCGTCAATGGCGGGACCTATGGTCACCTTAGCCTCGGGGTAGAGATTCTTTACAGCCTGCGCCATAACATGTGAAGCCGTATGTCTGATCACCCTGAGTCCCTCGGGATCGGAAGCTGTCACTATCTCCAGCTGATGATCACCCTCAAGCACGGTCCTCAGATCCTTTATCTCACCATCCACCTTTCCGGCGCATGCAACTCTTGCCAGGCCCTCGCTCAGATCCTTAGCTATATCTATAATACTCATCGGCGAAGCGTATTCTTTTACGCTGCCGTCTTTTAATGTGATCTTCATTTTTGCCTCCATACATAAAGATTCTTCCTGTTGCTTCGCAACCCCTCGCCGGGGCGGCATCACATCACTTCGTAATGTGATATGCGTCGCTTCGCTCAGAATGACAACACGGGAAACATTCAGATGACGACGCGGGAATCCAAAATCATGCGTTAGCGCCGCAGCACTTTTTGTATTTCTTGCCGGAGCCGCAGGGACAGGGATCATTACGGCCTATCTTTTTGGTCTCCCGGACATAGGTGGTGGATCTCTTCTGCTCTTTGTAAAGACGATCCCTGGTCTCCTTGTCATAGATGTCTTCCCACTGGGGCAGTTCATACAGCCAGTCCGCCTGGGCAGCCACCATGTTCTTGTACAGCTTCTCGGTATCAAATTCCAGAGACACTTCGGAATCCTCGGTCATCTCCTCGATATTGTTATCCACGCCGTCCTTAAGTGACTCGTCTATACCATCCAGGAAGCCGGTCATCACTTCCACGGTCTCGCCGTACTTTTCAGCCAGTTCCTTAACGGTACCCTTGACGACTTCGCCGGGGTTTGAAAGAAGCTGTTCGTAAATAGCCTTTTCCTTCAAAAAATAGGCCTGCCAGAAACGCTGGAGGTCACCTTTATTTGCTGTTTCGGAGTAAGCTTTTGCTCTCCAATCCTGTAATAATGCCATTTTTCATCTCCTGATTCTTAAAAATATATATGTGTGATATTGTAGTACATTTCGCTTCTTTTTTCAAGGCTCTTTCAGCCGTCCTCCTGGGAGAGCATCTGCTCCAGTTCGGCATGAGCCTGTTCGTAGTTTTCAAAAACAATACCCCGAAGCCCCAGTTCCATGGCCATATCTATATTTTTGCGTGTATCGTCAATGAACACGGCCTCGGCAGGGTTAATGAAATACCGCTCAATGAGACGGTCGTAGATCTCTCTTTCCGGCTTTATCACCCCTTCCATGTACGAGAGGATGCCGCCGTCCACATAGTTCATGAACTTAAGGCAGCGGTGGCATTCATGCACTGTCTTCGATGAAAGATTCGAAAGGATCAGCGTCCTGTAGCCTCTTTTCTTGAGATCCATTATCCAGGGGATCGCATATTCGCAGGGGGAAAGGGTAGGCCCTATATCCCTGAACATGAGCCTGATCTGCTCCTCCATACCCGGATCCCGCTCCAGGAAGGCCGCAAGGATCTCATCATCCGGCCTGCCCCGGTCAAACTCTCCCCAGATGGGACTTCGCACCGTGGCGTCGGCCACCCGTTCATAGACCTCCCCTTCAAAACCCAGCTGCTTAAAATGCCTCTGCCAGGAGAAATCCGTAAGCACGTTTCCTATATCAAATATAACCGTTTTGATCGCCATATTTTTTCCTTTCCTTGACCGCCCCCACACAGGTGTCATTCTGAGGGCTTTAGCCCGAAGAATCTTTATCCTTGTCCTTATCCCTATCCTTTTCCTCAGGCTCATTCCTGTAGGAATAAGGGTTGTCAAAAACAGAGCCCCCGTCCCTTACATTTTTCATCACCATAAAAAGATGGATGATCACCGGAACCGCTATGGTGGCCACGATACAGGCCTGGAGCATGGGAAAGAACCCCTCTCCGCCCGCCAGGGCCACCACAAGGGTAGCGATATATAACCCCAGCAGCACTATTATTCCTATTATAGCCAATACTCTTTTCACTTATCCAACCTTTCCCGTGTAAACGGTCATTCATCGTGGGGGGCGGTATTCAAAGCTTTCCCCTGTGGAAGAAATACATGAACCTTTTCAATACGGTTCCTGCGCACCAGCACAGCCGCCAATTTTGTCCCATCCTCAAGAACTATCTCCTCCCCGCTCTTGGGCAGACGATCCAGATACTCCAGGATATAGCCGGCTATGGAATCATATTCCTCACTGGCAAGATCCGTTCCCAGAGTCTCATTCACATCGTCCAGATTAGTGGCACCGTCTATGAGATATTCGCCCTCGCCCTTCAACTTTATGATGGAATCCTTTTCATCATGGTCAAATTCATCCCTGATCTCACCCACTATCTCCTCCAGGATATCCTCCAGGGTGACCATACCCGAAATGGAACCGTATTCATCCAGTACATAGATGATGCTCAGAGCCTCCTGGCGCATCTCTATGAGAAGGGTTCCCACCTCCTTGTGCTCAAAGGTGAAATGGGGTTCCCTCATGATCTGACCCACGTGGAAGGGAGCATCGTCGGGAAGTGCCAGCAGATCCTTTACATTTATGGTTCCGATCACTGTATCCTTGTCATCGTTGAACACCGGATATCTGGTGTAATTGTACTCCCTGTAGATGGACAGTACCTCGTCCCTGTCGGCGTCAAGGGGCACATAGACCATATCTATCCTGGGGATCATTATATCCTTGGCCAGGGAATCATCCAGACTGAACACGTTGGTGATCATCTTGAACTCGTCATCCTCGATGGCACCCTCTTCAAGGCCCACGTCCACCAGGGACTTGAGCTCGTCTTCAGTCATGGCGTTGATCTTTTTCGCACCGTCCACACCCATAAGGGAAAAGACTCCGGTCCTTAAGACCTCCACTATTTTAATAAAGGGGGTAAGCAGCCACATGATGGCATAGACCGCTGCGGAATAAGTCTGGGACAGCTGCAGTGAAAACACCGTAGCCAGAGACTTCGGTACTATCTCCCCGAAGATCAGCACGGCAACGGTCAGAACACCCGTGACAAGCCCCACCCAGACATTTCCCAGAATATCTATGGTAAGCTTCGTGGCGAGAGCCGTAGCCGAAATGTTGACTATATTATTGCCTATCAGAATAGCCGAGAGCATCTTGGTCTTATGTTCCAGGATCCAGAGAGCCCTCTTTGCCTTTTTATTGTTCTCGTCAGCCAGAAGCTGAAGCTGTATCTGGTTGACTGTGGTAAATGCAGTCTCCGCCGAAGAAAAAAAGGCGGACAACAGCAATAGGATAACTAGAATAAATAATCGTGGTCCCGCGTCCAACTGTAATCTCACTCTCCTTGCTTTTCAAAAATCAATGAAGGTACCAGACCTCAAAATCACCCCCGGGGGTGGTAAATATATGCTCTTTTTCCGAAAGGGAAGGATTCATCTCCGTCAGCTGTGAAAGGCAGCCATACACATCGGCCGTGCCGTCCACATAGACCAGCAGTTCATCCTTCGATGCCAGCTCCCCATCCTCAAGGGTGGCAGCATCGTCGCAAAGCGCCCAGTATACTCTGTCCCTGTACAGATAATCCTTTATCCTTGTATCATATTTTCCGTCGTCATTCTGAAATACCAGAAGCTCCGTATCGGGATGTTCACTTACAAAAGCATCCAGCACCTTCTCCTCGGGATAGAGGAACAGCACCTGGCCCTTAAAATACGCCAGGGCGATGGTGGCGGTCATAAATATCCCCGTTATCATCAGGGCATATGAAGATCTCTTCTCATTTTTTATCAGCCTCTTTACCACCTCGTACATGCCTGTGACGGTGATTATGATAAAGATACCATACACCGGATACACATATCTGTTCGAGGCGTAGGAAGCCTTGAGGCCTATCTTTGTGATCACCAGGAAATAGCAGGACGTCGATGCGGCGAGCATGACCATCTGTCTGGCCCTTACGGAGGCTGCCACCGTCTGCTTTTCCTTTACCATAAACCCTATGCCGATGATCATGACCACAAGCACTACAGCCAGAAGGCCGCCGAACACATTGTCACTCAGGTTGCCGAAAAACAGGGCCGCCCTTGAGGAAGTGTTCGTGGTGGACACCAGGGAGTTAAAGGAATCCGCTCCTCTGTAACCCTTGAATATATGATATACGGAAACCGGCCAGTAAAAGTAGGTGGCTATGAGCGAAAAAAGCGCGGTGAAGGAAAAAAACAGAAGCTTCTTCACATTTGCCTTTTCAAACGGAAGCTTAAGCATCAGCAGCAGGTAAAACGCAGTCATGAAAAACATGATTATCACAAAATAATACTGGGTCAGGAAGCCGCAAAAACCCGTGATGAAAACAGGGATCAGGAATTTTTTCACGCTGACGGCATCCCTTTTCATATCCTTTATGAGTATATACGCATAAAGCATGGTAAAAAGATGCAGCGGTATGTACATGCGTATCAGCATGAGCCCCGAAAGGATCGCAGGGGAAACAACGTATGCCGCAAAAGCCAGCAGTGCAGTCTGAGGCTTATCGTGGGGGCATAATTCTCTTGCGATACCATAGGCCAGGAACAGAGACGGTATCCACAGCAGGATATTGACTATAAGACCCGTCCACTTTGAAAACCTGCCGGAATAAAAGGATGAAGACAGATGTATCAGATAGTAGTAAAGAGGCGGGTGAACATTGTTTGAAGTAGCTTCATATACCTGTGACAGACGGAAGTTTTCGCTCTCATCGGAAACCATCTGGTCCATAAAGCTTTCGGTGGACTGCCATTTACCGTTTTCTATCGCTATGCCCAGCTGTCTGCCGTTTGCCAGGGTATAGGTATAATATTCATCTATGTAATAGCCTTTTTTCTGAAAGCCGAAAAACACTGCCAGGGATATCCCCAGCAGTGCAAGTATCAGATATATCGCTCTGTATTTACCGGCGTCACTCATGGGCTTCCCCGGAAGCTTTGGCCACGTCCGTTCTTATGCCCAGCTCAAGAAGCTGCTTTTCATCCACCACGGAAGGGCAGTCTGTCATAAGACAGCTGGCGTCCTTCACCTTGGGGAAGGCCATGACCTCCCTGATGGAATCAGCCTTAGTAAGAAGCATCACCAGACGGTCCAGACCGTAGGCCAGACCCGCATGAGGCGGTACCCCGTACTTAAACGCGGTGAGCAGGAAACCGAACTGCTCGTTCGCCTGCTCCTTCGTAAAGCCCAGAGCTTCAAACATTTTTTCCTGAACATCGTCCATATGTATCCTGACGCTGCCACCGCCCAGTTCCGTTCCGTTAAGGACTATATCATAAGCCCTTGCCCGCACTCTGGCGGGATCGGAATCGATGTACTGCCAGTCCTCCTCGTTGGGCATGGTGAAGGGATGGTGCATAGCCATGAAACGGTTCTCGGTATCGGACCACTCCAACAGAGGGAAATCGGTGACCCAGAGGAAATTGAATTTACTGTCGTCTATCATATCCAGGGATCTGGCGATGGAAAGCCTCAGACCTCCCAGCACATCCCAGACTATCTTATTCTTATCAGCGGCAAACAAAAGCAGATCGCCCTTTTCGCCGTCCATAGCCTTTACCAGGCTTTCCAGTCCGGCCTCGTCAAAGAATTTGGCGAAGGAAGATTTGTAGGTGCCGTCCTCATTTATGCAAAGATACGCAAGACCCTTTGCACCGAATTCCTTTGCCTGTTCCACCAGGGCGTCGATCTTTTTGCGGGGCATCTGAGCCTGGCCCTTGACATTTATACCCCTGACGCTGCCGCCGTTTTCAAGAGCCGAGGTGAACACTCCGAAGCCGCAGTCCTTCACGGTTTCGGACACATCCTTAAGTTCCATGCCAAAGCGGGTATCAGGCTTGTCCGAACCGAAGCGGTCCATAGCCTCCTGCCAGGTCATCCTGGGCAGGGGAAGAGTCACATCCAGTCCGATGGCGTCCTTGCATACCTGCCTGATCAGGCGCTCGTTCACGTCCATCACATCGTCCTCATTCACAAAGGACAGCTCCATATCTATCTGGGTGAATTCAGGCTGTCTGTCAGCCCTTAAGTCCTCATCCCTGAAGCATTTGGCGATCTGGAAATACCTGTCATACCCTGAGCACATCAGCAGCTGTTTAAAGATCTGGGGGCTCTGGGGCAGGGCATAAAACTCGCCGGGGTGGATCCTGGAAGGTACCAGATAATCCCTGGCGCCCTCGGGGGTAGACTTACAGAGTATGGGAGTCTCTATCTCCAGAAAGCCTTCAGAGGTAAGAAAGCTCCTTACGCTTGCGGTGATCTTTGACCTCAGGATGATCTTTTCCTGAATATCGGGACGACGAAGATCCAGATATCTGTATTTAAGCCTCAGCTCTTCCTTCGTCTTCGAGTCTGCCTCGATGGGGAAGGGAGGCGTCTCGGACTCGGAAAGGATGCGGATGGACTTTGCCTTTATCTCATAGGCGCCGGTCTTCAGATTGTCATTGACCTCTCCCGCTCTCTTGATAAGAGTGCCGGTGACTGCCGCCACGAATTCGGCCCTGAGCTTTGAAGCTTTTTCAAAGGCCTCGCTGCCACAGGTCTCTTCCTCGAATATGATCTGCATTATACCGGAGCGGTCCCTCAAGTCCACAAAGATGATACCGCCTTTGTTCCTGCTCTTTGACACCCAGCCCATGAGGGTGATGTCGCTTCCTTCCATATCGGGGCTGATCTCGGCGCACCTGCATGTGCGGGAAAGCCCCTGCATACTTTCTGCCATGATTATTATCTCCTTTCAAGATTCTTCGCTTCGCTCAGAATGACAACAGGTATACTGCATTCAGAATGACCACGGATGTACTGCATTCGGAATGACCACGGATGTACTGCATTCGGAATGACCACGGAT
>JAEEZH010000114.1 GCA_016288495.1 Lachnospiraceae bacterium | reverse complement strand
CCGTTGGACTCAAAGGTCTCGGATACGGCACGGATCGCATAAGGGAACTCCTCAGGCGTGGGCAGCACGGGAACCAGCGCTCTCTCAGCCAGCGCTCCGTGTCCGATCTCTCTTCTTCCGGGTCCTCTTGAAGGCTTGGTCTCACCTACGGAATATGAAGGGAAATTATAGTGATGGATGTATCTCTTGGAAGTCACATTCTCATCCAGTCCGTCTATCCTCTGTGCCTCTGACAGGGGAGCGAGAGTAACCACGTCGCAGATCTGTGTCTGTCCTCTGGTAAACATAGCGCTTCCGTGTACTCTGGGGATTATATCCACCTCAGCGGCCAGAGGTCTGATCTGGGTGATCTCTCTGCCGTCGGGTCTCTTGTGATCCTTGAGGATCATCTTTCTGACGGTCTTCTTCTCATACTGGTAAATAGCCTCACCCAGAATAGCCAGATACTCTTCGTTATCTGCGAAGGCCTCCTCCAGACGGGCGGTGATATTGCGGATATTTTCCTCTCTCACCTGCTTCTCGTCGGTAAATACTGCGGTCTCCATCTCTGCGGGAGGTACTATCTCCTTGATCTTATCAAACATCTCGGCAGGGATGGCGCATGAAGTGTACTCATGCTTCTTCTTACCCACCTCGGCTACGATGTTGTTAATGAATGCGATTATGGTCTGGTTGACCTCATGAGCCTTGTAGATAGCCTCCAGGATCTTAGCCTCGGGGATCTCATTGGCACCTGCCTCGATCATGATGACCTTTTCGGAAGTGGAAGCCACGGTCATCTTAAGGTCGCCCTCAGCCCATACCTTCTGGGAAGGGTTAACAACAAGATTTCCGTTCTCATCCATTCCCATCTGAGTCATGGCGCAGGGTCCGTCAAAGGGTATATCCGAGATGCAGGTAGCTATGGCTGAACCAAGCATGGCCACTATCTCGGGACGGCACTCGGGATCAACGGACATAACCAGGTTGTTGAGCGTCACATCATTTCTGTAATCCTTGGGGAAAAGAGGTCTCATGGGGCGGTCGATAACACGGGCTGTGAGAACCGAATTCTCGGAAGCCTTTCCCTCTCTTTTGTTAAATCCTCCGGGGATCTTTCCCACGGCATACATCTTTTCCTCAAACTCAACCGACAAAGGGAAAAAGTCTATTCCGTCCCTGGGCTTATCGGAAGCCGTAGCTGTCGATAATACGGTGGTATCACCATAATGCATAAAGGCGCATCCGTTTGCCTGCTTTCCTACCCTATCGATGTCCACGGTAAGGGTGCGTCCTCCGATTTCAATTGAATAACTCTTGTAACTCATTTTTCTCTCCTTCTTTCTTCTTTCTTCTTCCTTCTGCTTCTTATAAAACCAGTAAAAGGGCGGAAAAACCGCCCTCTTATTGTCAGGTTTATTTTCTTATGCCGAGCTTCTCGATCAAGGTACGATATCTCTGGATATCCTTCCTGGCCAGATAATCCAGAAGGCCTCTTCTCTGACCTATCATCTTAAGCATACCCCTGCGGCTGTGATGGTCCTTGGGGTTATCCTTTAAATGATCGGTGAGCTCGCGGATACGGGCTGTAAGTATCGCTACCTGAACCTCAGGTGAACCCGTGTCGCCTTCACATGTGGCATACTGCTTGATGATCTCTGTCTTTTTTTCTTTGGTTATCATAATCTCTCTCCTTTTCCCGGCAGCCGGTCTTCTCTCATCTCATCCAAAAGACCCTGCCCTGAATCATCCGTCATCCGCGGACAGGTCGGAGTGTCCTTATCCTGCAGAAGCGGAAACGCAACAGACAATATGTTATCATATATTTTCATCTATTGCAAGTAAATACTTTTATCAGATCTTCTCAACAAACTCAGACTTTATGTATGCGGTCTGTCCGTCATATTTGATCTTTGACCATTCGCCTTCATCGCCATAGTATTCAAAGGTATCGCCCTTGTAAGCCGAACCCAGCTTCTGGGCATCGGTGGAAGGCTCTTTTCTGATACTTACCGCTTCCTTTGCCTTGACCTTGCCTGAAGCGGAGGAAGAATCCGTGCTCTGTGCCTGAGTGTTCTCGGTATTCTCGGTACTCTCGGTATTCTCGGCAGCCTGGGTCTCCTGTGCCGGTGCACTCTCTTCCTGGGCAGAGGAAGCATTCTCTATCTCAAGATACTCGGTCTTGGCATAAGCTTCCTGTCCCTGGTAATCGATCTTGGACCAGCCGTCTCCCGCATCTCCCAGTACGGTTATGGTATCACCGCCCATTATCTTGCCAAGCTTGTCGGCGTCGGTGCTGGGGCTCTTTCTTACATTTATGGTCTCCTTGACCTTGGCCTTGGCCTGGATCACTTCCGCAGGCTGGTCACCGCCCTCCGAAGACCCTTCACGCTGGGCTATCTCGGCAGTAACCTTGGCATCCAGAGCTGAGGGAAGAGCATCCATAAAGTTCTTCAGTTTCTCATCGGAACCAAGGGCCTCGTTATATCTGCTGTCGATCTCATGGAGCAGATCCAGCACATCATCCTGGGCATAGGTAGCCTTAATGTATTCTTTGACGTCATCACTGAGCTTATCGGAGTTAAACACATACAGCTGACCGTCATCGCCGGTCTTCACATAAAGAGAAGAAAGGCCGGGCACCGAGGTGTCAAGATTGTTGAATTTGATGTCATAGTATTCGAATACGATATACGAACCCTCCTCGGGGCCGGGCTTCGTATAGCATACCAGATTATCATAACTCTCTATATAATCCGCCTTTTTCTCGATACGGATCTGCTCTCTCTCATCCAGTTCGGAGCATATGGCCTGAAGGGTCTCTGAATCTCCCTCGGCCATGGCGTTAAAGTATTTGTTTACAAGAGCTACAACCTCAGGATAAGCGTTCTCCTTCAACGGTTCATCGGGAACCTCTACGGAGGATCCGTCCTCTGTCTTCTTATCCGATGTGTCCTTCTTTCCTTTTTCCTTTGCCTTTCCGGATGAAACAGCGAGCACGACTACAAGAACCACAAAAAGGATCCCGACAATAAAATACTGGTAATGTCTTACAATAAAATCCTTAATACCGTTTTCTGAAAAACTCATATATCATACCTCTCTGAAATCAGTAATCTTCAAAAAATATACGCCCGAAGGGAATCGAACCCCCGCACCCGGAACCGGAATCCGGTGCTCTATCCACTGAGCTACGGGCGCAAAATCACAGGCGGCACCTTTACCTGAAAAATGCCACCCGTGTATAATAACATATCTTTTTAAAAAATACAAATAAAAGTTACGTAAACCTATCCGGCAAGGCTTATCCTGTCATTTTCGCAGTGATAAACGTACAGATTGTCCGACAATATCTCCGAAGGTTCCACCACGGTTTCGTTCACACTTTTTACCATATCCCTGAGGCAGGCCGGATCGTATCTGTCACTCACGGGAAGGATTATAACCTCGTGGACGGATGAAGGGATGATATACAGATCTCCTCCCCTGCTTTTTGACATGCTTTCCAGCAGGCCCTTATAGACCATTACCGAAGCACCGTACAGCCCGTTTTCATTGGTGAGGACCGTCATGTCATCCGCCGGCTCCTCCTCATCCATGAATTCCCTGATATAATCCGTCAGCTTTCTGACCACAGGCCTCTGGATCAAAAGAGCACCGGCCAGGGCCGCGGCATGCAGCTCATCATCCCCCACGCCCCACAGGGATTTCTGTTCGTTTTTTATCAGCATGCTGGCGTTCCCGAAATTTGTATGATTGAACACCAACATGTAGACTATGGCCAGATCCGCAAATCGCTTATGCGGCATACCCCTGAGTTCATCCCTGTTTCTTTCATAATTTACAAGCCTTATACCCAGCCTGTCCCTGATGCTTTCAAAGCTTCCCAGGCAGGACAGATCAAAGCATTTTTCTGCCCTGTTCCTCTCATATACCTCCACTATCTTTCTGACCACCTCCTGCAGGCTTCTCCCTCCGACATACTCGGAATAAAATCCGTTCAGATAAATTGCCGGCGATATATTGCTGCCACACTCCGTTATGGTGAGTCCGTCCAGCTTAACTCCGTTGTTCTTTACCACACTCCTTATCTGTACATTTGCCGAATCCCCGTAAAAGCGGGTGGCTTCGGCAAGTATCCTGCCCTTAAAATCCTCATAATCCAACAGGTTATTGCTCATATTATCCTCCTTTTTTACGGGAGAAGACAAAAAAAAGACGACGCAGGAAGCGTCGTCTCGTCATTACCTATTGTGAGATCATCACACTCTGGAAAGATATTCTCCGGTACGTGTATCAATCTTGATCACATTTCCTTCCTCCACGAAGAGAGGTACCGAAACCTGTGCGCCGGTCTCCACAATGGCGGGCTTGGAAGCGCCTGTTGCGGTATCGCCCTTGAATCCGGGCTCGGTCTCCGTAATTGTAAGCTCTACGAAGAGAGGAGGCTCGATGGCGAATACGTTGCCCTTGTATGAGCACACCTTGACCATCTCATTCTCTTTCACGAATTTAAGAGAATCGCCTACCGCTTCGGAATTGAGTGCGATCTGCTCGTAATTCTCCGTATCCATGAAATTGAAAAGGTCGCCGTCGCTGTAGAGATACTGCATCTCTCTCCTGTCTATATGCGCATTCTCAAATTTCTCCGTAGGTCTGAAAGACTTCTCTATCACACCCGAATTGATTATATCCTTGAGCTTTGTACGCACAAAAGCCGCACCTTTGCCGGGCTTAACATGCTGGAATTCAATGATCTGATATACGTTGCCGTCCATCTCGATGGTAACGCCGTTTCTGAAATCTCCTGCTGAAACCATGAATGATTCTCCTCCTTAATATTCAAAACAATACCTTTCGCCATTTTAAAACAAAGTCAAAAAAATTTCAAGACATTTTTATCTATAATTTAAGGCGCCGCCATCAGCTCGTCTACGGCACGCAGATATCCGTCCAGACCCAGGCCGAAGATCTGTCTGTCACAGACCTCGGCGGTCACCGAAACCGACCTGAAATCCTCCCTGTTTTTTATATCCGACAGATGGACTTCTATCTTTTTTATGGATTCCACGGATGAAAGGGCATCCCTTATGGCGTAGCTGTAATGTGTGTACGCGCCGGGATTGATGATGATCCCCTCCGTCCCGTCAAAGTAAGCCTCCTGGATCCGGTCTATGATCCCGCCCTCATGGTTGCTCTGGAACACGCTTATCTCGCAGCCCTTTTCCTTTGCGTAGGCTTCCACCACGCCCATCATATGCTCATAACTCTCATCGCCGTAAACCGCCTTTTCACGGATACCGACAAAATTAAGATTCGGTCCGTTTATAACAAGGATCTTCATATCACATCCCCCTTACCATTACTCCTTACTGTTACTCTTTACCATTACTCCTACCCTTTGTCATTCTGAGCGAAGCGAAGAATCTTTCCCTACCCATATTCAAGATCCTTCGTCACTGCGTTCCTCAGGATGACAAAGCCGGGGCGTTCCTCAGGATGACAAAGCCGGGGCGTTCCTCAGGATGACAAATCTGCGGTTCCTGAAAGCTCCTCAACTATCTCATCCACGCTCTTACCGTCCGTCACACAGATCTCATCCGCCGCCTGCCGATAGAGCGGATCCCGCTGCACCAACATGGACACGATCTTTTCCTTAAGCTCCCCCGACTTAAGCAGGGGCCTCTTATCATCCCCCTTAAGCCGTTCATACAAAGTCTCCGGCGTGGCAGTCAGATATATGACCCGACCCAGAGAACTCATAAGCCTACGGTTCTCCTCCCTCACCGGCATACCTCCGCCGGTGGATATGATCATGGGCTCATCCCGGGATAGCAGATCCTTTAGAACCCCGGTTTCCATATCCCTGAAGGCATTCTCTCCCAAAGTCTCAAAAATATCGGATATGCTCCTTCCGGCTTTCTCCTCTATGAGTTCGTCCGTGTCCACCAGCCTGTGATCCCTGAGCACTCCCGACATGGCCTTTGACACTGCGCTTTTCCCGCTGCCCATATACCCCACGAGGATGATATTCTTCTTCAGGTTCTTTGACAAAGCCCTCATCACGGCCTCGGCATCCGTATCATCAAGCTTCACCCCATTGAATTTCTCATAAGCCGCAATCCCCTGGAATATCAGCATCATCAGACCGTTATACGCCCTGATCCCGTGATCCTTTGCATATTTCATGAACATGGTAACGTAAGGGTTATAGATAATGTCCACGGCGGCATACGCCCTGTCAAAAAACGGGCCGTCACTTATAACACATTCATCGCTCTTTGGCGAAAGGCCTATGCTGGTACACTGCACCGCCAGATAATCCTTTTCCTTAAGATCATGTACCTCATCAAGAGACACCTCATATGCCAGTTCCCGGCCGAAGTGTTCATTTATCCCCCGAACGATATCAAGGGATCTCTCACGGGTACGGTTAGCTATCACGATCCCTGATACCCCCGCAGCCGCCAGGGCAAAAGCCACCGCTCTGGCCGCTCCTCCCGCCCCCAGAAGCACAGCAGTCCTGTCCTTTACATCTACCCGGTAGTATTCCAGCTCCCTGATAAAACCTTCGGCGTCCGTATTATATCCCTTAAAACCCTTCCCGGTCCTCACGAGAGTATTGACCGCGCCGATGGCCCGGGCCATATCCTCCACCTCAGACAGATGGTCCATCACGGATACCTTATGGGGAACCGTCACGTTAAATCCGTTAACTCCCAGTTCATACGCCCCTTCAAGGGCACTTTTAAGGCCCTCCTTCTTTACGCAAAAAGGAAGGTAAACCGTATTGATATTTCTTTTTTGGGAAATGGTATTATGAATGAGGGGCGAAAGTGTGTGAGCCACAGGATCCCCCAACAGACCGGACAGTCTGGTCCTTCCGTCGACAGTCATCATCT
>JAEEZH010000113.1 GCA_016288495.1 Lachnospiraceae bacterium | reverse complement strand
CGTATTCACGGTTGCGATCTGTTGCTTAAGCATAGCCGCAACACAACCGGGATACTTTCTTAAAAATCCCGCAGGTAACCTATCCTCAGTAAGAGTCTCCCCGGTGATCCTGTTACCATTAAGGAAAGCAGTTTCCAGATATGTAAGACCGGAAAGGTCCGGCAGCTCTTCAACCAGATTATATTGGGCTGAAAGGCTTTCAAGTCTTTTCAGCCCCAAAACCGGAGAAAGATCCGTAACATCACAATAGTTAACGCTAAAACGTGTAAGATTGAACATCCGCTCTATTCCTGCGATCGAGGTAAGAGGTCTTTTAAGATATACCGACTCAGGATCATGCTCACCGCTATCATAACTAATATACATTTGGTCCTGACCTTCAAGATCCACATTGGTAAGATCATTTTTATTGCCGTCTGCACCACCTATTTTGGCCAGCAGGTAAGCATAGAGCTCCTCATCACCAAAATCCGCTTTTGTCAGCACTGTGACGGCTGACGTGGTAAAGGAGGATACGGCTGTACCTTCGGGATAGCGTACCATGGGAATACCGGGTTGCTTACCCTCCTTCGGGTCATTCAAGACCGTGGATCTTTCAAGATACCACTCATATTCCGTCGAAGCAGTAAGACCGCTTATTTTAAATGCAACGGTATTATCCATCACATCCTCTTCGCCGGGACGGACACTCTGAAAAGAGGTATCCCCCTTTTTTCTGTAGTATACCGTGTCAGCATAACTGTCACTGCTTATATATGGTTCTGTCCTGACTATGATCAGCGCACACCCGGCTCCTTCGGTCACCGTAGCCTGTATCTCCATGTCCCCTACGTTTTCAGGGGTGATATCCATCCGGTCAGAAGATAGTATCCTGGCAGGGATATGATCCTTATTGTCTCCGGTGTATACAGCCGCGTACATATAACCTGAGACAGAAACATTTTCGGTAGGCACAATAACCCAGCCTTTGGTGTTATCATAATAATCATAATACTGCTCCCCATTATCAACAACATCATAACTGCCCTTTGTTTCAAAAGGAGCATCAAGGGCCTTCCCCGACTTTTCTTCCATATAAAAGCCATGACTTACTATAGCTTCATCATCGGGATTATCGATCTCATAAGCTATATGCGTGCTGATACAGCCGTTTTCAACGGTCCTGACATTTTTAATACCGACCCGGGATGCATCTATTCCGGCCTTTGTGGTAAATGTGAACGGAACCGACAAAAAATAATACGTACATTCAGTACCCCAACCGTTAGTTTCATCAAAAGTATAAACCTTATCGCAGTACACGATCCTGGCACTGTACTGCGTACCTGCTTCAAAGCCGCCCTCAGGTAAAAAACGTCCGTTTATCACCTTGGTATCGCCGGACCCCCATGAAGTAAACCCCCTGATCTCACCCACAAAGGTTTTTTTCGGAAGCTCATCTTCCATGATCGAGATCTTACCCTTTTCCCAGGCTTCATCACCACTCCTTGCATAAAACAGACATAAATTAGAGATGTTAGTTTTGGAAATAAAAGTCATCCTGTAATCCAGACTGTATGAACCCGGAGTGAGCTCATATTCCACAAGGTGTCTGTTATTACCGGTAAATATCGGATAATCATCATCGGGAATCACAACAATCCCGTTTTGCTCTTCCTTTTCATCATCCCCGGCGGAACATTCCGGCTCATCCTCTGTAACCTGATCCTCTGTGACATCATCCTCTGTGATCTTATCTTCAGCTGAGGACATGTCAAAATGCCCGGACTCACCATCCGCCGTCTCCTCGCAGGATACCGCACCTGTCTCATCGTATGGCAGCTCTTCTGCCATCACATATGTACCGGCAATCCCCGGACCGGGTATTGCCAGTGTAACCGTAAGAAAAAAAGCCAGCAGTTTGTTTAATGCCCTCATGATATACTCCTTTTGATCTCAAACACATCGCCTTTTTTTAGTTCTCCGCCATGGATCACCTTTGTGAACACGCCTTCCCTGGGCATGATACAGTCACCCACCTGTTTATATATCTCGCAGTGTGAATGACACTGCTTTCCTATCTGGGTCAGTTCAAGCACCACATCATTGCATATGAATCTGGTCCCTATGGGCAGAGTCTTAAGATCATAGCCTTCAACAAGGATATTCTCACCAAAGGCTCCGTTTTCCACATCGGCTCCTCTTTTTTTAAAGGCCTCCACCTCATCATAGGATAAGAGGCTCACCTGCCGGTGCCAGTTGCCTGCGTGGGCGTCGTTTTCTATCCCAAAGTTCTCTATAAGGAGTGCCCTGGGGATCTCATGCTTCGCGGTGCCGCGTTTTTCACTTATACAGATTGCTTTTATTTCACCTATCATAATTTTCTCAGTTTGTGCTTGTTGTTTAGCCGGCTCTTTCAAGATCCTTCCTGTTGCTTCGCAACCCCTCGCCGGGGCGGCATCACATCATTTCATGATGTGATCAGCGTCGTCGCTACGCTCCTCAGGATGACAAACGGGAGAGAGGCTCCTCAGGATGACATACGGTGTGACGCTCCTCGGGATGACAAATGGGAGGGAGGCTCCTTAGGATCACTTACCGAAACCGCAGTTGGGGTAGGTGCAGACATCGCAGCCAAGGCATAATCCTCCCTCTCCCAGTGCGGCGATGGAATCGGCACTTATCATATCATCTGCCATCAGACGTGGCAATATCAGATCAAAGACAGTACGCTTTGCATACATGACGCAGCCCGGCAGACCGATCACCGGGACACGGTTCCTGGTGTAGGACAAAAGAAGCATGGCTCCCGGCAATACAGGAGCACCGTAGGTCACTATATCCACTCCCGCATTTTTGATCGCAAGGGGAGTCCTGTCATCGGGATCCACACTCATGCCTCCGGTACAGATCACCATCTCAGCCCCCATGGAAATGGCGGCACGTATGGATGCGGTGATCACCTTATGATCATCGGGGCACACTTCGTGATATATGCATTCGGCATCATACCCGGACAGCTTCGATATGATCACATCGGAAAAGGTATCCTCTATACGGCCCTTATATACTTCGTTGCCTGTGGTGATAAGGGCATATTTTTTTTGCTTAAAAGGTATTATCTCAAAAACGGACCTTCCGGCGCACATGGCACGGGCCCTTTCCATCTTTTCCTTTTCAATGACCAGGGGAATGATCCTGGTGCCGACCAGTTTGTCCCCCTCACGGACCGCCGTATTGCCATGGCGGGATGCTATCATCATCTCTCCCAGGGAATTTATCTTTTTCAAAAGAAAGGAATCCACCTTAAACAGACCGGGGACTTTTGCGATAAGCTCGATCTTGCCCTCCTTCACCTCAGAGGGACATATGTACTGTGATGAGCCCGCGGCCATCTCATACAGGATCTTTGCAGCTTCATCTTCATGAAGCATATTCTCATCCTTTTCCCAGACATAGAGATGCTCCTTTCCCACAGAAAGAAGCACCGGGATATCCTCTTTTCTCACTATATGGCCTTTTCTGAACACGGCGTCCTTGGTAACGCCCTTTACTATCTGAGTGATGTCATGGCAGAGTACCTGTCCCACGGCATCTTCCGTATTGATCAGTTTCATATCTTTCTCTGTTAAGATCCTTCGCTTCGCTCAGGATGACAAAAGGTGTAGTGTTAAGATCCTTCGCTCAGGATGACAAAAGGTGTAGTGTTAAGATCCTTAATTCAGGATGACAAACGAACGTAGTAATAATACCATTTTTATGTTCTTTTTTCAAATCCGTCACCGGTATTATTTCACGGTGCAGAGTCAGGATCGCGATCAGACAAAATGAAAGGCCGCTGCGGTTCACTTACCGTAGCGGCCTTTCAATGTGATGTTCCCATCGGTCCAATCCTCCAATCTTTAGGTCTTCGATCCTTCCCCGTCCTCTTCACTTCGATCTTCGATCTCTCATGACTTCCATCTCCGGCATCTCATATGCCCTTTTCTTTTTTATAAAGAATGTCACGGTTTCCGTCTGATGATAGAAGCGGGTGCTCTTAATTCTCCTTTGGACCATACCTCCTAACATATATTTCAAACAACCGGAACCTGAAATGATGTGGTTCTCTGTGGTTGATAACATGATAATATCACGCAGGATCCGGTTTTACAAGACGGAATAATAACTAAAAAGGCACAGGGATTATCGTCACTTTTAAGGCTTGTAAAAACAGGCTCATTTATAGTAGAATTATATTGTTGCGGGTCAAAATGACGGCATCGTTCTGATGACGTCGGTTCACCATAGGACAAGAATATATCGTACATGAAGCCTGACCTTTATCTGCTTGCGGACAAGCTGGAAAAAACAGGAAACCTGACGGATGAAGAATTTGCCGGGATACTGCTTTGCGATGATCCGGATCTTTTTGAATGCCTGGCCGCAAAGGCCCGGAGCAAAAAAGAAGAACATTACGAAAAAAAAGTCTTCATCAGAGGTCTGATCGAGTTCACCAGCTATTGCAGAAACAATTGCTATTACTGCGGTATCCGCAGGGATAACCGGAAGGCCGCCCGGTACCGTCTGTCAAAGGATGAGATACTCTCCTGCTGCGATACAGGCTACAGCCTCGGTTTCCGTACCTTTGTACTCCAGGGCGGAGAGGACCCATATTATACCGACGATATCATGGCCGGGATAGTCGGTGACATCAGGGACAGATATCCCGACTGCGCCATCACTTTATCCATAGGCGAACGTGAGAAGCACAGCTATCAAAGACTGGCTGACGCAGGGGCCGACCGCTATCTTCTGCGGCACGAAACTGCCGACAGGGATCATTACGGATCGCTCCATCCGGAGGAGATGTCCTTCGATCACAGAATGAAGTGTCTGTGGGAGCTCAGAAAGGCCGGCTATACTGTGGGCTGCGGCATGATGATCGGATCTCCGGGACAGAACACGGAACATTTAATAAAGGATCTTAAGTTCATAAAGGAATTTGAACCTGAAATGGTGGGAATGGGGCCCTTCATACCCCATAAAGATACTGCCTTTGCAGATGAAAAGGCCGGCAGCACACAGCTGACCCTTAAGCTCATCTCCGTCATCAGGCTGATGCTACCAAAGGCTCTGATCCCCGCCACCACTGCCCTGGGAACACTGGATCCCGCAGGCCGGGAGAAGGGACTCATGGCAGGAGCAAATGTGCTGATGCCGAATCTTTCTCCCGTAAGCGTCCGCAAAAAATACAGCCTTTATGACAACAAGATCTGTACAGGCGAAGAAGCAGCGGAATGTATCCGCTGCCTCAAAGAACGTGTTTCAAAAACCGGATATGAGATAGTGACCGACAGAGGCGACCCCGCCTGAGCCGGTCAGATGACCCGTCATCAAACATCACCCGTTATCCGTTGTCATATCACAGCAGGGAGTCATCGTACCCTGCACGTATTCCCCCGATAAATTTAGGGCGTACCCTGGCTGCACTGATATGTGCCCTGCCAATCTCATGGTTTTCCAGTCTGACGGGGACGGCCACTTTCTTAAGATGCATTCCGATCAGCGTATCACCTATATCAAGCCCCGCATCCGCCCTGATCTCCTCCAGGGTCACGGGATGTTCAAAGTTATTGTATGCGGTAGTGGCAAAGGAGCCTCCGGCCTTGGGCTGGGGAACGGCATTTACGATATCCATACCCTTTGCAGCCTCCGCCTCTATGATGATGGCTCTGTTTAAGTGCTCGCAGCACTGGGCTGCCAGATATATGCCGCGCTCTTTTGTCACCTCATAGATCCCGGCAAAGACAGCCTTTGCGGCATCCAGATTTGAGTTGCTGCCTATTTTGTCCCCGCAGACCTCTGAGGTGGAACAGCCCACCACCAGGATCTGTCCTTTTTTAAGGCCCGCCTTTTCGCACAGCTCGGCAGCGACCCCGGCCGCCTGCTTTTTCAGTTCTTCGTACATATCGGTTTATCTCCGTTTTCCGTGATATTTAAGATCCTTCGTCGCTACGCTCCTCAGGATGACAATGGAGTGCTCCTCAGGATGACAATGAAGTGCTCCTCAGGATGACAATGGGTTGTCATATTTCAGCGCTCAGCGATCCTGGCGAACAGTCTGTTAAGACCGCATCTGAAGCACAGCACAACGCCCAGGACGGCACCGATGGCTCCCTGTGCAATCTCATAGGGCAGCTTCATTATGGCATACTCGGGAGTGCTGTAGATAAAGGCCTTTCCAAAGGTATAGCCCGCTACCATTATGACAGCTCCCACGGAGACACCTATAATGGCGGCCAGCTTCGGGTTATGCTTAAAGGTGTTATGCGAAATATAGGAAATGACCAGAGCCTGTAATCCATGGGTAACCAGTGATACAAACATGGGCAGGGGGTAAAAGATCATATCCCCGATGAAGGAACCCACTCCGCCGACTATGAAAGCGTCTACGGGATCCAGCAGTATGGCGGCGGTGCAGATGATGACATCACACAGATACAGGTGTCCGCCGGGAACGGGTATCCCGAAGGATGACATGGCTATGTTCAGGGCCATAAACAAGGCGGCAGTGGTGATACGTATGGCGGTAAGTTGTTTTGTCGCAGTCATATTCATTCTCCTTTTTTAAGATATTTCAAATACTTTACTTTTATCAATACGGAGTATATAATAATGCTGGACATATAAAAATAACCAGAATTGAAATAAACAATAAGACCAGATGAATTACGTCATAGAAAAAAACAAAGCCGAATCCGCCTATATACAGTTGTATAAACAGCTGTCAAAGGACATTATCTCGGGAGTATATCCCCACGGAACAAAGCTTCCTTCGAAACGGGTGATCGCCCAGGAAACGGGCCTGAGCGTGATTACCGTGGAGCACGCCCTGACCCTGCTGAATGAAGAGGGGTATATCCAGAGCCGACAGAGAAGCGGGAATACTGTGATCTACAGGGATGAAGATTTTCCGGGAAACAGTGAACAAAAAGTCATTCCGGTCTACCCTGTTTCTTCAACCGTCACGGAATCTGATCAGGGGCAGGGGGATTTTCCCTTTTCAGTCCTTACCAGGACCATGAGAAGGGTTATGCTGGATTATGGTGAAAAGATACTGGTCAAAGCCCCGAATCACGGCTGCGACGAGCTTAGGAACGAGATCTGTCTGTACCTGGCCAGGAGCCATGCCCTGCACGTAAAACCCTCCCAGGTCATCATAGGTTCGGGAGCCGAATACCTTTACGGCCTGATAGTGCAGTTTCTGGGAACCGAAAGGATCTTCGCCCTGGAAAATCCTTCTTATCATAAAATAAGAAAAGTGTATGAAGCCATGGGAGCCAAATGTGAGATGCTGACCATGACGGATGAAGGGATCGCATCCAGGGACCTGGAAAAAACCAATGCCCGGATACTGCATGTAACCCCCTTCAACAGTTATCCCAGTAAGGTCACTGCCAGCATTTCGAAGAAAAATGAATATTTAAGATGGGCAAAAAAGAACAGCGCAGTTCTGATAGAAGATAATTACGACTCGGAACTGACGGTCTCCAGAAAAAACGAAGACCCGTTGATAGCGCTGGCAGACGGGGTGGATGTGATCTATCTGAATACTTTTTCAGGCACCATAGCTCCGTCCATCAGGGCAGGATACATGATCCTGCCGGAAAAATGGCTGGAGGATTTTAACCAAAAGCTGGGGTTTTATTCCTGCACGGTCCCCATCTTCGACCAGTTCGTACTCTGTGAGCTGCTAAAAAGCGGGGATTTTGAAAGACATATCAACAGAGTCAGAAGAAAGAGACGCCTTTCACTGTGATCATCCCAGCTTTTTCTTCAGATAAGCCAGAAGATTCTCCCTTGTGGTGGTCTTTAACAGATATCCTTCCGGATGAAGTCCCAGAACCTGCTCTACCGCTTCCTTTGTTCCGACTCCGGTCAGAAAGATCACGGGAATATGCATCGTGGTCTCCTCCTGGCGCAGCATCTGCAATACCTGGGGGCCGTCCACAACAGGCATCTCATAATCGAGAAGGATCATATCAACCGGTTTATTCAGCAGGAACTTGATCGCCTGCATGCCGGCTGTCACCACATCGACCTTATAATCATTCTTTATCCATTCTCTCACCATACCGGCATAAGAAGGATCGTCATCCACTATCAGGATGTTCTTCTTTTCAGCCTCGTTTATCTCCCCTGACAGCATTTTTTCTATCGTATCCGACAGCACGGCGATATCCACCGGACGGTCAAGCCACTGATGATCGTCTATTTCCGGTACGATCTGTGAAAGCAGCGAATGATATTTCATTTCACCGAGACTCAGCATCTTGAAACCCTTTTCGCTGACCATTGAGCAGATATCAATGAGGATGCTCTGCCTGGCATTACTTTCTGCGATGTCATCCGGCATATATATGATAAAAAGATCGCAATAGGAAGAATAATTCTTTTTCAGATAAAAATCCCAGTTGAGGATGTTTACCTTGTAATCAAGCTCCGAAAGCCTTTTTTCTATTCCGTTAACAACGATACTCTGTTGGAAAACAACAATATCGATCAAACCCTTTTTCATGATAACCTCCAGTAAAATAATTAATCAAAGCCCTTATTAACCGCCCTTTGTGCTTCCTTTTGTATATCCGGATCATATGAAAGCATGGGGGCTATATCCCTTCCTTTCATCCTTCTGTCAATATAGTTACGGGTCAGCTTTATTATGAGCGGGATATGCACGATCAGACCGATCAGGTTCGGGATCATCATCAGGCCGTTAAAGGTATCGGAAATATCCCAGGCCAGATTGGATTCCATCACGGCGCCGAAAACTATGAGCAGGATAAATACGAGCCTGTATATCCTTGACCATGCCACACCGAAAAGATATTCGGTAACCTTTGTCCCGTAATAGGACCAGCCCATTACGGTGGTAAAGGCGAAGAGAGTTATGGCGATCACCACAAACCACTCTCCCGGCCTGCCGATGATGGCGCCGAAGGCCCTGGCGACAAGAGTGGCATCATTGACCCCCTCCTTTACCAGCCCCGTATTCAGATCGATGGCTCCGGATCCCAGCACCACCAGCGCTGTAAGGGTGCATATCACCATCGTGTCAAGGAACACCTCCGCGATCCCCCACATTCCCTGGCGCACAGGCTCCCTCACACAGCTGTTACTGTGGACCATAACGGATGAACCGAGGCCCGCTTCATTTGAAAAAACGCCTCTCTTACATCCGTTCTTGATGGTGTTAAAAGCCATCATGACGCCGGTTCCGGCCACGCCGCCTTTCATGGCGTCGGGACCCAGGGCAAACCTGAATATGGACGAGACGATATCCGGAAGCTTATCTATGTTCAACAGTACGATTATAACACAGCCCACAATATATGCTATGGACATAAAGGGTATGAGTTTTTCCGAAACCGCAGCCAGACGTCTGAACCCGCCCAGCACGATGACAGCCACCATCAGCATCAGGATAAAACCGATCAGCCAGTTAACCTTCGGAGCACCCATAAACAGATCCTTATTCATACCGGATAAAAAGGTGGACTCAAAATTGATGGTTATCTTATTGATCTGGGCCATATTCCCGATACCGAAGGATGCCAGTACCGTAAAAACGCAGAACAGGATACCCAGCAGCTTACCGATCTTACCGCAGTACCTGAACCTGCCCAGACCGTCCTCAAGATAATACATGGGGCCTCCGGACCAGGCTCCCTCCGAATTGCGGCGCCTGTAATACAGGCCCAGCATGGTCTCGGAATATTTGACCATCATCCCGAAAAACGCTGCCACCCACATCCAGAGCACGGCCCCCGGGCCTCCCAGACAGATGGCGGTGGCAACCCCGGCTATATTGCCCGTACCTATGACGGCACACAAGGCGGTACAGAAAGTCCTGAACTGTGACAGGGCCCCGGCATCGTTAATGACCCGGGCTCTCCCGTTAATGATGCCAAAGGTATTCTTCCACCAGTGCGCGATATGCGTGATCTGGAAAAAACCGGTGATCAGGGAACAGATAAGACCTGTGCCGAGCAGCAGCGTCAGGCCGAAAGTTCCCCAGGCAAAAGAATTAACCGCATCGTTTATTCTTACAGCTATATCCATGTTGTCATCCCATTATCTCGCAAAATACCAGAGTCTGATTCAGCAGCTGGTATGCCACCTCACCAAAGGTGACCGGCCCTGTAAAAGGCAGGATCTTCTGATCGGTAAGCTTTCCGTAAGTGAAATTCAAAATGCAGTTAAAAGATAAAACAGGCTCATGTGTCCCGGCTTCTTTGACCTTCTTCTGAAATTCCGAAGGGTAATCATCCACATATGTGGCAAAACGGTAATCTATGTTTTTAAACACAGGGGCGTAGAATCCTACGCAGCCGTTCTCCACACTTTTTATGGACGTATTGAAATAAGAGCCGTTATGGTCCGCCACAAGCGGCATTTGGGGGGCGATCCCTTTCTTTTCGATATACTCCGCGAAGTTGACCTCATGACCGTTAACCGTACATTTGGTTACACTCAGGTCGTTATCATAGAATCGTATGACCGGATCGGTCTTGTCATCGGAAAAGATGTTCACCATATTGATCAGGGCAGTCTTTCCTTCCGGCAATTCCACATACATCACCACTGCTTTATCCGTATAGGAAGTTCCGGTACTGCCGTCGTAAACCTTTGCCTGCACCATTTTTTCCAGATCCATCCCGGATATCCAGCCTATGGTGGGATGCATGAGGAGTTCTTCCACATCCGGCGCTTCCTTTGCATATTTGGCAGCCACCTGGGAACCATAGGGCATTATCAGCAGAGTGAGTCCGTTATCATAGCACTCTTCCACGATCTGGAAGATATTATACTTTCCATAAACAGCGATCCGCGTATCAAGCCCAAAATCAAGCTCGTTTACAAAGAGCCGGTCCTTCGAAAAAACGCCGCCCTCCTCGCTTATGAAATACGGCGTCGTACCTCCGATCCAGTTCCCCTTAGGCAGTTTGTCAAGAATAGATTCATCCGCCGCAATGTGCAATGTTTTCCCCTGCTTTATGAGCTCTACGGTCTCTTCAAAAGTAATAAGCATTGTTATATCCCCCCTTCCTTTCAAAGCGCAGCAATATTGGCGAGATCAACCTTTGCCACTATGGGATACTTCGCCAAAAACGCATCCATTTCCTTCATGCAGTCTTCCAGGCTCTCCGGATCAGAACCTATCTTCTTCTGCAGTTTCGATATCAGCATGTTAAAGGGGAGATTTGCGGAAGTATATCTGATCTCTCCCTTAAGTATTTTTCTGACCTTTTCACGAACGACAGCTTCCATATATTATCCTCCTCGTAAGATTCTTCGCTCAGAATGACAGCAGCTGTAGTGCATTACCTGTCATCTTCCCAAAACATCTATGATCCCGTCGTAGTCAAATGCACTTACCCTTTCACGGATAAGATCCATCTTTTCTCTTTCCTCTTCGGGTATGGAATAATCCCCTATCTCCTTCATGACGAGAGCTATCCTGTCACAGTCCATATCTTCTGCCGCACTTTTAAGTTCCTCATATACGCTCTCCATGATAAACTTGTCTGCCACAGGTTTTTGAGACTCATCCTGTTTCGCAGCCTCATCCGTTTCTTCAAAAACAGCGGCAAGTTTTTCCTCAAAGCCCAGGTAATCCTGCATGACACGGCCATGATTTTCCAATATATAATCAACATCATCTGCCTTACCTGCCTTTTCCAGCAGTTCGGCCTCACTGCCCAGCTGCAGGGCCCCCACAAGCCTGGCCGAGCTCTTCAGGGCGTGGATCTTGATGGTATAATTCTTCCAGTCCCTTGATTCATAACAGTTTTCAAGCTCCGTAAACTTATCGGATATGGACTCATAAAAGATCCTGAGCACAGCCTTAAAGGCATCCTCGGAGCCGCTGTTTTTGATAGCTTCACGGGTATCGATAAAATCAAGCTTACCAAGCCATGGTGATCCCGTTTCGGGTTCAGCTTCCGGAACACTCTCAGATCCGGTTCCGGTTTCGCTCTCCATACCGGCTCCAAACCCATACAGTTCCTCCGGGACAGATATCCCCGCAGCCTGATCGGCAGGATTTTCAGCCTCTTCATCTGTAGGCTCGTAGGATGTATCTGTGGCATCATCATACATATCATCCATGAATGAAGACAGATTGTAGGCCTTGTTGGATTTGAGGAAATACAGTATTCCGAAGGTTCCCGATCCGCAGTTCGAAGAAACCGCCGCAGACGCCTGCTGGAAGATGACATGCTCGAAATATGCATTCTTTCTGATCTCTTCCTCGATCCATTTTAAGGTATCTCTCGGTATATCCACATAGGTCACAAAAACGACCTCGGGATCCGGGATGGTATCTGCAGGGAGGGCGCTGCTTATATATTTTCTGTAGGCTCTTTTCGTCCGACCGAACCAGATCCCGCCAAGCTTTGCCTTATCGTCCCTGATGGTCAGGGCCGGATGGAGATTGAGCGACATTGCAAGCTTATTGAGTCTCTCACTCACAAGACCACGCTTCGCCACATATTCCGTGGTGTTGATGATAAAGCTGCACTTGAGCCTGTGCTTAACGGTTTCAAGTTCAGCCACGATCTCCTCCACGGAGAGTTCCTGCTGCATGAGCTTATATGCGATCAGTACCAGCATACCGGTGGCACTTGAAAGGGATTCCGAATTGATGACATAAACATTGTCAAAGGATTTCGCCGCTTCAGACGCTGCACTGTAATCCTTACTCATACTCGTGGTTAAGGATATATGAATGATATTATGCGACCTTTTGAGCACCTCCGCAAAAAATTCAGTGTAATCAGCCTCGTCGGGAGGGGATGAAACAGCACTCTTGCCCGAACTCAAGTGTCTTATGATTTCATCTGAATCCAGATGCACGCCATCCTTAAATTCACCGGTATCCGTGGTGATCCTGAAAGGGATGATCGGTATCTTAAGCTTCCTGACAATGGAATCCGGAAGATCGCACGCGCTTGATGAAGTGATCATCAGCGGAAGTTTTTCCGCGTATTTCTCGGAAGTGTGTATCTCTTCCTCCTCACCCATCAAAACGGACCTTAAAATGATCTTATCGCCCGGGATATGCCTGATGAGTATCTCCTCCATAGCTTCACCGGAAACTGGCTTTACCAGATATCCGTCAAAGCCCTCCTTCCTGTACAGTTCCCTGTTTTCGCTGCCGGCGTTGGCTGTGAGCACGATCACCGGAGTACTCCTGTTAAGGCCTTCCGACTGATTCCTCAACAGATCAAGACATTCTATACCATCCATCTGGGGCATCAGATGATCCATGAAAATAGCATCGTAGTGGACCTGCATAGCCTTTTCCAGAGCCGCCTTACCGCTCAGAGCGGTATCTATCACCATGTCGGTATCCTCCAGAAGCCTTTTCTCCACCTCCAGATTCATCTGATTATCGTCCACTATGAGGATCCTGACCTCCGGAGCCAGGAAGCTGCTCTCGTATACATTCCTTGCTACAGTCTGCTGGTTATGAATGTTCAGCTCACCTATGCCGGTGCGGTCAGATACCGCCTGCTTCACCATGACCGTAAAGGTGGATCCCCCGCCGTAGACACTGTTTACGGTAACGCTTCCGTCCATCAGTTCCACCAGCTGCTTCACAACGGAAAGCCCCAGGCCGGTACCCTCTATATGTCTGTTACTGCTCTCATCCACTCTTTTAAATGCATCAAAGAGATAGGGCAGATCCTCCTTTTTTACACCCTTCCCCGTATCCGAAACCGATATCCACAGCTCGATCGTTTCATCGTCCGCATCCCTGCTTTCGACGCGCAGCTCTATATGTCCCTTTTCGGTATATTTTACCGCATTGTTCAACAGGTTGATGAGCACCTGTTTGATCCTGACTTCATCACCGAACAGAACTGACGGCACATCAGGGTCCACACTCACATCAAAACCAAGACCTTTTTCGTTTGCCCTGAGCCATATCATGTTGACAAGCTCCGAGATCATATCCGCCACACGATAATCCACCGGAACTATATCCATGCTTCCGGCTTCCATTTTCGAAAAATCCAGCAGATCGTTTATCAGGGACAAAAGTAGTTTCCCGGCGCCCTGTATCCCCGATGCATCCCTTACGATATCATCCGTGGCCTCCTGGTCCCTGAGTATCAGCTCGTTAAGTCCCAGAATGGAATTGATCGGCGTGCGGATCTCATGGCTCATGCTGGAAAAGAAACGGTTCTGGGACCGGGTAAGCTCCTCAGCCCTTTCCGCTTCCTTCTTCGCCCGTTCATTTTCCTCTATGAACAGCCGGCTCTGAGACCAGGTCATGATATAGCACAGGATCCCGACCATGACCAGAGAAAGGAACGAATCCACAAAAAATATTTCCCTGGAGTGGGAATATACATATTCGGGATGAAAATAAGACACTAAATAGCAGGCCGAGGTAAGGATGGCGATAAAACAGAACATGACCTTTCTCCATGCGCCTTGGAGTACCAGGCCCACGTACATAAAGGCAAAAATGATCCATATAACGCCGCCGCCTTCGATACCGCCTCCGAAGAAGAACAGTGACGGAAGGACGAAGAACACAAGACCGATCACGACTATCTTTATACCAGCCTCCAGCCTGCCGAAATACAGACAGGTCAGCACTACCACCGGCACAAAGATAAGGGTTACGGCAATAACCGCTATCTCATATATGCTCTCTCCGGTGATCAGATCACCAATGAGCGCGATAAAAACAGCTACCTCAGACACAAAGGTCAATATCAGGAATATTCTCTCGGAAAACTTCCACTCGGGATCTTTTATCGCCGCAAAGGCTTTTTTCAGGAGTCTGATCAGATTCATCTCTTTTCACCTCCCGTCTTCCAGGCTGACATGGATCTCAGCCGCAGCATGACCCTTTCAAAATCAGACGTATTGATGGGCTTAGCTATAAATCCGTCAAAGCCTTCACGGATAAACATTTCCCTGGCACCGGATACGGCATTTGCCGTGAGAGCCACAACACTTATATCCCTGCCGGCTTCACGGGCTTCCGCCTTTATCCTCTTCATAGCCTCCACTCCGTCCATCTCGGGCATCATATGATCCATGAACACCAGATCATATTCATTTTCACGGAATTTTCTGATGGCCTCCTTGCCGCTGGAAGCGCTGTCTATTATCATCTGATAATCTCTGAACAGGAAGGTGGCCACCACCAGATTCATGGGTTCATCATCCACTATCAGTGCCCTGACTCCCTTGAATACAGGCCGGCTCTCACTTTTGACTTCATCCGTCTTTAGCTCATCGCGGCCTTTGTTCAAGATCATGATTATCGGATATGCATAAAGAGGCTTGGGCATCAATACCACCCTGCTTTGCCCCGGAAGCGTGAAATCGGGTTCCGCAGATACGGCAACCACGATATCTTCCTTGGCAAGCTCCTCAAAATAACCGCGATTTTCTTCATATTCTTCCTGTCCCATAAATACATGGGTCACGTTCAGCTTTTCCTTAAGACGCTCCACCTCGTAAACCGTCTCTGCGGCGTACAGGGGAACATGGATCCCCGAAGCCAGGTTTGAAGCCATATGACGGTAAAAATCACGAAGCTTTCCTACCTTGTATTTATCGGGTCTGACATGGAACAGTACGGCGCCGTCAAAGCTTTCATCCAGGGAAAGACAGGGAGCCTCATCCACCAGCTTCTGGGGAATGGTAACCCTGACTGTGGTACCTTTGTTCTTTGCACTTTCGATCTTGACAAAACCGCCCATCCTGTGCACAAAGCCGTATACTACGAACAGGCCCAGTCCGATGCCTCCGGAGCTGCGGTTTCTTTTTTTATTTGCCTGGTACATCCCCTCGCCGATCAATGCAATGGCGTCCGGATCCATGCCTATACCGGTATCCGTCATCTCGATACAAAGGTTTACGCCGTAGGCTTCCCTTTCCGTGTACATCCTCACATAAACGCCGCCTTTTCTCGTAAACTTTACGGCATTTTCCATAAGGTGCCTGAATATCTTATGCACCTTTTTGATATCGCCTCTCATGATCATGGGAACACCGGGATCCAGATCGATGACCAGTTCCAGGTCCCCGGCCTTATCGCTCATGCGAAAGCTCATGACCACATCATTGATCAGGGAGGTGCTCAGATAATCATCCTCCTCCAGGAAGATCTTTCCCCTCTTGCATTCAGTATAATCCTGGATATCCTCAATCTGATACGCCAGCCTGACTCCCGCCTGCTTGATGGAGTCGGCTTCATAACCCACGCCTTTTTTGATCAGAAGATCGGACATTCCGTTCACAACATTTACCGGAGTCCTCAGCTCGTGGGAAATATTGGACAGAAAGTCTTCCATTCCCACATCATTAGCCTCCACCCGTTCCTTGCTGAGCCTCTTCTCCTGTTCATCGTCGATCCTGTTGTATATGTCCCTGATAGTGATCCGGCGCACCAGCAGGACTATGGCCACGTGAAGAAGTATCCTGGATACGTTCAGCCTGTCAAGCGTCAGGGGCTCTCCTCCGGGGAGGTTGATGAAATGGATAAAAAGTATGATAAAATAAACGACCACAAAGGTGTTTATCATATAAACGCTGTTCAGCATCGAAAAAGTGGCCATCACCAGCGATACCGCTATGGCCGTGTCGAAAAAACTGGTCTTGTGGACGCCGTGATAAAACAGGAGCAGAACGGCATATCCAAAGTAATAGAACTCTCCGATCTCTTCGGAGATCTTGTCCGAAAAACCTATCCACCACAGGATGACGATCCCCGCCGCCAGAACAAAAGGGACCCAGAATTCCCACCCCATGATCATGGTTTCCAGGATCAGGCCTATGGATGCCAGCGATTCAACAAAGATCACAAATTTTCCGTTATCCTTCTGATTCATCCCGATCCTTCCTTATCTGAATACAGCCGAAAACGGCTTTTCAAAGCTTTTGTACAGCTTCAGGAAATCCTCATGGTGAAGCATGATATAATCCATGTCACCTTTCCTTGAAGCATCTTCCATGGCCTGTGCCGACCCGGCAAGATTACCGGCTCCGATGATCCTGGCAGAGCTCTTTATGCTGTGCATGAGGGCGGTATAACCTGCGATATCGCCACGCTGAAGCTTCACGCTGAGCTTCTGCGTATTCCCGTCCAGTGAAGCGTAAAAATTCTTAAGAAGCGAAAGATACGCCATTAAGGAACCGCTGTTCCTGATACCCTGCCCGGTATCTATCTCCGAAAAGCCTTTAAGGGGTTCAAGTTTTTTCTGTACATCGTCCTCATCATCCTTTACGTCCCGGGGATGTCCGGGGGCTCTGTCTGCAGCCGCCTCCCTCTCCGATGCAGACTGCTCCTTTTTTTCTGCTTCGGCCTCAATGACCCTGCCGGCAATGACAGCCCTTTTATTTGACACTACCATCATTGTCACCAGTATGACAGCCATCACCGAAACCACAAGGATCGTTATGGCAAAGATCTGCCTTAATGAAGCAAACTCATTTGTAGCATCATGAACCGATACGCAGTGCCAGTCGCCCTCAAATCTCGCGTCATACACAACGTAATGCTTCCAGTCGTGATCCAGCTCATAATAGAATTCCTCCTCGGTGCAAAGCCTGGAATAGATCTCCGCTCCAAGGGTACCGTTTTCCGTGGAATAGATCTTGCCCACTTCTCCCGGATCGGAATGGGTCACCACAGTCCCATTCCCTGTAAGTATCATTTCATAATCCGCTCCGCCATCACTCACGGCTTCCTCGGTCAGCTTCTGCATCTGGTCCAGGGAAATATCCACGGAAATAACACTGATGCCGTCACACAGCGTCTTTCCCAGGGCCAGCATGGTATTCCCCGACTGCACATCCACATAGGGCTCCAGAATGGTGATCCGGCCCTTATCTTCCATGGCTTTTGTGTACCAGGGACGATCTGTAGCCACATAATCTGCCGGCGGTTCCCAGTTTGTCCCGCTGAAAAACCTTCCGTTGATATACCCGTACAGACCTGTGGAGTTTTCCTGAACCGCATTTTTAATGGCCGTGGACTGTCTCACAAGATAATACTGGATATCATCATCCGAATGCTTCTCCTCTATCATCTCATCCAGGGTATATGCCGTTAATTTGATAAGATCCATGTTTGTGGAAAGATAACGGTCAAACTGCCAGGCTGAACTGCGGGCCGCCATTTTCCCGTCCTTTATGATATTGCTGCGCTTTTCTTCATAGACCATGTTATAGTATGCAAAAACAATGCCCACAAAAAAAGCTATGATCAGAAAACCAAGCATTACAGTCCGAAAGGTATTCTTTTTTTGCATCTCATTTGATCCCATCACGACTCCTCTGAATAAGTAACACATTTACAGGTGTATCTGACCAGTATTTTTTTATCAAGGCCTTCACTCTTCCAGCGATCCAGGATCCTGCCTATCACGACATCCACCTCAAACCGGTTCCTTTCGGTCAGAAAAACAAAAAACTGATTGGATCTGCTCTGCATGATCAGATCGCTCCTGCGGAGGGTTTTCTGCAGGATATTGGCGAAGATCTGACATATCTCGGGACTGACGGCGTCATCGGCACCTTCCCGGGGCAGGAGCACAAAGAGGAGCTCGCCTCCTGACCCTCCGTAATTCCCATAAAATCTCATTAAAAACTGGTATACCGTGGAAAATGCTTCCTTTCCGAACAGAAGGGCTCCGTCCTTTTCGTTTCTCTCGCCGACTATCTGTGTTATCCGTTCGATCTCACGGTCCAGATCATCCACAGCCTGCACATTTTTTTCATCAGGTCCGCTGTATACGGAGTATCCATTCTTTCCGTTGGCCTTTACCTTATACAGCTCGCCGTCAGCCAGGGCAAAAAGGGAACCGTAATCCATACCGTGCTCCCCCGCTATGGCCACGCCCATGGAAACCCCGAGGGGGATGCCGTTGTCCCTCCCCAGAAGATCGGCTGCTCTTTCCTTTATCTGACGGTTGACACGCCCGGCAAAGGACTCAAAAGCACTGCCGGCAGTCACGCTCGGAAAGAAGGCGAGAAATTCGTCTCCGCCTAT
>JAEEZH010000112.1 GCA_016288495.1 Lachnospiraceae bacterium | reverse complement strand
GCGCACGCTGTTGTATGAAAACTCCGCCGCCGAGACCATGGTCACATTTGAAAAATGACAGGTGCGCTCAAAGGGCTCGCTGAAAGCTCCCATTCCCTTATAGGATACCGCCACCTTATAATCATAGACTTCATCGGGAGGGAGATTATCGTAGGGTATCACATCATTCACCTTTTTGTTTCCGTCCAGAGCAGTCACCAGATCGTCGATGTACGCCGTTATTATCTTGCGGTAGCCGCCGTTAAGCCCCGCCCTGTAGACCACAAACTGTCCCTCCGTGGCATCCACGGTGTAGGGCAGGCCGTTTTCAAATCTCACATAAATATTTCCCTCATTAAAGATGAGGTCGTTCTCTATCTGGTCTTCCTCGGCATCCGCTGCGTCCATATATCTGCTGATCCTGGTGATTATGGGCGCCTCATGCTTTGCGGTCTTTACAGTAGCCACATCGGACAGTCTGGACTTGATCTCCATGCCGTTTATGTCAAGGATTGCCTGTGTCCTGAAATAATTCGTCTTATTGCCTCCGATGGATGTATCCGAATCCTTCACAGAGAGACAGTCAAAGCCCCTTGCCTTGGTGGTTATACCTTTGACGGCTCCGTTTAAAGGCGATACGTTATCATCATCTGCAACCGCCCACACCTCGGATTCCACCGAGTCAAATTTCTTTTTCGCCGCGCTTTCCAGCACATATCTGTAATGCGGTCCCATCTTCACAAAGACAGCCTGGGCCGTACCCAGGGAGGTGCCGTTTGCTATGGAGATTATCTGCGCCCGGGGCACAGTCACATAGTCTCCCATGGAGGACCCCATGGTATCGAAGACTCTCAGTCTGTATACCAGCAGGTTGTTCTTGCTGGCAAAGGCCTGGGTATCGGTATAATTCTTCTTTTTGGTGCGCACCTGCAGACACTCACAGGTTCCGTCCAGCCTGTAGGAATCCAGCGTAAAAAATCCGGCCCCCTTTATCTTCCACTGAAGCTTTACCACATTCTCGTTCTTATTCACCACGGGAGTGGCCCAAAAGACCGCAGGATCGCAGACGCTTCCGGAAAGGGCCGAAACAAGGGCGACAGGGTCATAATCAACGGTAGCCTCGCTGCCTTCTTCACCCTCCATTCCGCTGTCATCCTCGCCCACAGGCTGCTCATCCTGTATTTCCGTCACTTCCTCATCAGAAGCCTCAGCTAAATTACCGCCGGCATTCATGGCAGTGGGATCATTCATAATAGCTGCCGACTCATCCGTCGCCTCAGCCTGTACAGCTTCAGCTGCCTCAGCCGTCAGCTCATCCTGTGCCGTTGTAACCGCTCCGGCCAAAGGGCCATCCTCCTGTATCTCACCTGCAAAGACAGGTCCCGGTGCAGTGGCAAGAAGAGCCGCCGTCAGGGAGAAAGCGGTAAATTTCCTAATGGAATTTATAAATCCGATGGGGTTCATTTTATTTCCTCCGTATGTTAAAGTTTCACTCCCTCTCCTCGGGGACGCGGTTCAGCGTATCCGCATAGGTATTCACAGGGAGATCGAAGTTCACCACCTGATCGTTCAGGATATCCATGAGCTCATCCACATTATCCTTTGTCACATAGTAGCCAAAGCCCTGGGACAAAAGTCTGTCGTCCACCTTGTCATAGAAGATCCTGTCTATTATCATATTCGAAGTCTCGGTGGAGTAGTGACTGTTCTCATAATAATACTTTGTATCCAGCGTCACGTCGTTAAAGCCGCTGAAGTTGTAATAATCAACGACTCCGGCCAGCTCCTTGAGAAAGACCAGATAGCCGTTGTCTATATCCTTGGCGTAGGTATGTCCGAACACGGGATTGGTAAATACCGTGAGCTTAATACCATATTCATCGCATAGTTCCTTCAGCTCCCTGATATCCTCCAGGGATTCGCTGCGGGGCATATAATAATCCGCCCAGTAAGGCTCCAGATTCTTTTCCGTATCAAAATTCGGAACGATATCAAGAGGTTCCGTACCTGTGGTCAGGAGCCTGTCATAGCGGTGTTCATCCACCTTATTGTACTCTCTCATGGTATCCAGCGAATCATAGATGGTGATGGGATCCATGAATTTTATGAAAAAACCCAGCTTTTCGGAAAGCTTGCCGTCCCAGGGGTACATCTTCCTGAAAAGCACCTGGTCATGGGGTGCGGGATCCACAAAATATGTGATGTCGTCAACTCCCACTATCACGTTTTTCGGGACAAAGCCCTTGTTGATCAAAGCCTTCAGGGTAATGAGGTGCTCAGCGGGCACTGCCTCCGAGGACATCATGTCGTAATATCTGCCGTCATTCATCCTGGATACATCGAAAAATCCCACCCTGGATGAACCAAAGAGCAGGGAATCGTAATCCTGCTGCTTTCTGATGACGTTCAAGGGCTTTAAATAAGCCTTGTCCGGCTCCACTCCACGGTCTATGGGGTGGGTGGCGTGAAAGACATTATACGGATCTATGATATATGCCACCGGAACAAACAAAAGACATATGATACCGAAAAAAAGGGCACATTTTAAAATAAATCTTTTCATCCTGTCCTATGACCCCTAAAACTGGAAATAAATAAAACTCTGAGTGGTGCCGCCGTGTACCTTTTCCACGATAATGGCAGCCACTACGACTACATATCCCATCCACCTGATGACCACGGGGATCCTGTCCAGATCCGAAAGCACATCTCTCTTTTTTGAAAAGAGGTCGTATATACCAAGGCCCGTCAGACAGATGAGCAGCTTGAACAGCTTGCCCCAGTCAAGGGTCATGTCGATCATCATCCTCCAGAAAGCCTTTGTCACATGGATCACGCCGTTATGAAGATGTGTGACCACATAAAGCGCGTCCGACATGGAATTTGCCCTGAAAAATATCCAGGCAAATGCCACAAGGGCAAAGGTGATGATCCCCTGACCTACGGTGTATATACGTTTTTGAAGCTTTTGATTTTCTGTAAAAGACGCATCGAAGATATTTTTAAAGCGTCCCTTCTTAAGTCTTCTCTCCACCACCTGATACAGGCCGTGAAGAGCGCCCCAGACCACAAAGGTCCAGTTGGCCCCGTGCCAGAGCCCTGAGATGAGCATGGTGATCATGGTATTCACGTCTGCCCTGAGCTTACTGCACCTGCTGCCTCCCAGAGGGATATAAACATAATCCCTGAACCAGGTGGAAAGGGAAATGTGCCAGCGGCTCCAGAAATCCCGGATGGAAAGCGCCTGATACGGGCTGTTGAAATTCTGCATCAGATCTATGTTCAGAAGCTTTGCACAGCCCACGGCGATATCGGAGTAGCCGGAAAAATCACAGTATATCTGAAAGGTAAAAAAGATGGCCGCAAAGATGAAGGTCATCCCGTAATATCCGTATACATTATCGAAGATCCTGTCCACGTACATGGCAAGGAAATCCGAAAGGATCAGCTTTTTTATAAAACCCACCAGCATGAGCCTTAAGCCCCATACCGCCTTTTTTTCATCAAAGGGACGGTCTTCAAACAGCTGGGGCATCAGATTCTTTGTCCTCTCTATGGGGCCGGCCACCAGCTGGGGAAAGAACGAAATAAAGAGTGCATATTTCAGGAAATTCCTCTGGGGCTTAACCTCGCCCCTGTACACATCTATCACATAGGACAGGGACTGGAAGGTGTAGAAGGATATACCCACCGGCAGCATGACCTTTATGGTCACCGGATGCAGGGGGATGGCAAACTTTGAAAGAAGCATGCACAGTGAGCTGCTGGCAAAATTGAAATATTTGAATACAAAAAGCACGCCCAGACATATGAGCAGGGCAATGAAGATACAGAACCTTGCCCGTGCCTTTGAATGGGGAGCATATTTTTCCACAAGTATGGCACAGCCGTAGGAAACAAAAGTGGTGAGAAAAATCAAAAGAACGTACTTCGGATTCCAGCTCATATAAAAATAATAGCTGGCGATGAGAAGCACGATATACCTGAATCTGTGAGGACAGGCCCAGTACAGTATAAAGACTATGGGGAGAAATATGGCAAAAGCGAGGGAATTAAACAGCATCGCTACCCTCCTGAATGCCCGCTCTCACCTTTTTCTTAAGGGCATGGTCGCAGTAATCGCAGGCCATGGTATAGGGTGCCAGCCAGTAATGCTTAAAATCATCCCTCTTCTGGCTGCGGCTCCTTACCCTGTGTATATCATAGGAATCAAGCGGATGATCCATATATCCCAGGTCAGTCAGATGGGCCGCCCTGCTGCAGTGATATACCCTGCCCTTCAGAATGGTATTGCAATATTTAAAGGAAAAGCACTGCTGGTATTCCTGAGCCAGCTGTTCCCTGGATTTGCCTCTTTTTGTCACGTCCCCGGGAGACACCCAGGAAAGATCGGGATTCCTGTCATACCTGACGCCGTGATAATCAAAAGCCTCCGCCAGATCATCGATCTTCTGGTTTGCAAGGCCGTAATCCGATATCTCCACCCTGATGCGCTTATCGGACAAAAGCTTCATCATCTTTTCATCCGGTATAACGGTGCCGTTGGTGGTAAGGGATACAAACAATATCTTTTTGTTGGAGAGAGCCTTTTTAATGACCTTAGCCAGGTGCGGATAGATAAAGGGCTCCCCTCCGATGAGCTCCAGCTCCGTCAGAGTGTCCACGCCGTCAAGCAGATCCTCCAGATCGTAAAACAGATCCTTAGGCTCAAAATGTGACGGATGCTCATAACGGGCCATGAGATTGTTACAGTCCCTGCACCTTAAGGAACAGAAGGTGGTCATCACCAGTACCAGTCTGGGATACAGCCTCCTGCCGGGCAGTAATCCGTCCCTCACTACCCTCAGATAATCAAGGGGCGTACTCTGTCCCTTAAACTTACGATTAAGCAGGTAAAGGGATGGTGTAAAATTTTTCCTGAAATAAGTTGGCTTTTTCATGATCAAAACCTGAAATAAATAAACTCCTGTGCGCCGAAATTGGCCGAGAGGATGATAAGTGTCACCAGCATGTAATAAAATCCCCATCTCAAAACGGGACGACGGGCAAATATTCCCGTAAAAATATATCCTTTTTCTTTATATAAATCAACCGCAAATAATATAATAAGTGAAAAAACAAGTATCGCAAGGTGAAATACCCCCAGTCCCAGGGATGCGGGGGAGGTGGTGAGGATGCTTGACGCATCGAAGGCAGTGAATATGCTTTTCATTATCTCCAGCGCCTGTTCCATGGACTGTGACCTGAAAAATACCAGGGAAAGACAGAAAAACATAAAGGTGATGACAACCGACAGCACATGAAGGAATCGGCTTTTTTCGTCAAGATGCAAAAGCTCCCTCAGTTTATTTCTCACCGGCCTCAGTATATCTCCCATGACCTGGAACAGGCCCGAAAGCACGCCCCACACCACGAAGGTCCAGGCCGCTCCGTGCCATAGGCCGCTGACGGCAAAGACGATCATAAGGTTCAGATATTTGCGAAATACACCCTTTCTGGAGCCCCCCAGAGGGAAATACAGATAATCCCGAAACCAGGTATTCAGGGAAATATGCCATCGGTTCCACAGTTCCTTGCAGGAAGCGGCAAAAAATGGCTGCCTAAAATTCTCCATAAGGTTAAAGCCCAGAACCTTCGCCGCCCCTATGGCGATCTCCGAATATCCCGAAAAATCGCAATATATCTGAAGGGCAAAGAAAAAAGTGCCCAGCACCAGCTGATAACCCGTGCAGTCCGGACTGTTGCCGTATATCAGATCCACTATGACGCTCAGTCTGGATACCAGCACCAGCTTCAGAAAGAACCCCCAGAGCATTCTGAAGAGACCGTCCCTTACCCTTTGATATTCAAATTCGTGTTTTTCATCGAACTGGCTCAGCAGATTTTTGGACCGCTCTATGGGACCGGCCACCAGCTGGGGAAAGAAGGATACGAAAAGGGCATATTTCAGAAAATTCTTCTCACACTTCACCTCTCCCCGGTACACATCCATGGTGTAGGACAGGGCCTGGAAGATATAAAAGGATATACCCACCGGCAGCAGCACATCAAAAGCGGGCCGGGGAAGATCCCCTCCGGCTTTTTTTACAAGAAGATCAAGGGAGTCAAAAAAGAAATGGAAATATTTGAAAAAACCCAGGATCGACAGGTTAAGGACAAAACTCACAGCCACCGCGGCCTTTTTGCCGGCAGCACTTCTCCCTTCCATAAACAGGGCACTTAAATAAGTAATAAGGGTGGATGCAAGCATCAGAAGTGCATACTCCTTTTTCCAGCACATATAATAAAAATAGCTGGTCAGAAGAAGCCAGATATTGCGAAATCTGTATGGGATTAAAAAATAAACCAGTACCGCTATGGGGAAAAAGACAGCGAACTGTATGGAGTTAAAAAGCATTTTTCCTCACAAAAAACCCGGAGTAAAAACTCCGGGGCTAAAGTCCGTCATAAATAACCGGCAGATCTGCAGGCAGGCGCGAGCAAACAATCCAAATCCGTATCGGACAAAGACCCGTCGACCCTCATCCGACAAATCCTCTGCGGATCATGCATTATCCGTCTCGAGTCGGTTATCAATCGTTCACACTGCCGACTTACCTTGAAACAAAGATTCCGAATCAACGGAAGTGACGACCCGACCATGTCTTCGTAATCCGTGCTTCTCAGTGGCATCAACATTCTAAAAAGAATCGTGCCTGCCGCCACAGCAAAATCTGATATCGCAAAGGAAAAACCTTCACTGCTTATTTATACGAATTAACCCTGTTGTTTTTTTTGTTTTTTTAAATATTTTTTTATGATCAGCCTGACTGCAATGGATATGAGCATGGCCAGGCTGATATATACAAAGGGCAGCACGAAAAGCGTATGCCTGTAAAAAGATGCATAGGCATTTTTGTATACCGCATAGAGCAGCACCGTCATACTCCCCCACATACCCAGCCAGTACCAGGGGACATCCTTATCCCTGACCGCCGTATATATGCTCATGACCAAAGTCACGGCCAGCATAAGAAACGAAAACCATATATGCATGGAAGAAAAAACGTATTTCATGATCCAGTATACCCCGCGCTCAAAGGCGGAATACTCTATCGCGTAATCCCAAAGCTGCCAGTCCGTATTCTCATAAGGGATATCCCAGTAATCGGTAATATTGTGTATATGGAACCAAAAATGATCCATCCTCGCCGTTTTGGCACAGTATTTGTTAAATTTGGTGAGAGCGATGTTACGGGTCTTCTGGTCATCACCGAAGAGAGCCATGACCTTATTGGTAGTGGGATACCTTCTGATGTTGATCCCTGCCGCCTCATCTTCCTTTACTATGGCATCTATCTTTTTGACCAGCTCCTCATCGGGATAATTAAAGTAACTCCGAGTCACCAGAACAGTGACCAGATTATGTCTGGGGGCCAGCTTGGTCAGGTTAAAGACTCCGTAGTTCCTGTATGTGTTGGCACAGTAGGCCATATAAAACAGAACAGCCAGCAGTATCACCGCCGATACCTTGATCACGGTCTTTCTCATTCTTTTGAATCTGAAAAACTGGATGATGGCAAGCACTATACAGACGCCGGTGAGCACGGCACAGGTGGGCTTCGTCATAGCCGCGGCCACGGATACCAGGACTGCCAGACAGCCCCACAGCGCCGACCTGCTCTTGATATATCTGACCGTCACATAGATGAACACTATCACAAGGTCGATGGCGATGGACTCGCTCATGACTGCACTGTCCCAGTTTAAAAGAGCCACATTACAGCCGTAAAACAGCACGGTGATCCAGGCCAGAAGCCTCAGATGCGTGACCGTGAGCAACACCCTGTACAAAAGGATCAGGACCAGAAGCGACATGATATGCTGCAATATCCCGGCAACGGCTCCCGCCATAGCCTCATCCCAGCGGACCATACGCCTGCACACCTTAAGAAAGAGAGGATAAAGAGGCACCCTGCCGCCCAGGGCCGATATGGACAGATCCGCATAGAGGTAAGATCCGGAATCTGCCGCCATATGTCCCAGTCCCCAGCCGTTCAGGAGATAAAAACCCCTGAAAAACAGTATCAGCGCTATGAAAAAGAAATGATAATATTTATTTACGGCGCTTTTTATTTTTTCCATGTTTGTCCGAATGACCTTCCTTTTGCGGTGAATCCTTTTTCGTTTTGTCAGGCAGAACCGGGATCTCCTCCCTGACGTTCACATCCTTTATACAATACGGCGTGTCAACATGGACGCCGTAATACGTCTTAATCATGATCTCGCTCATGAGACCGAACACAAACATCAGAAGGCCAATGATACAGAAAAACACGGTCATCAACGGCCACATGATAAAACGGTTCAGCTTAAACCCCTTAAGGAAGATGATCACGGTTTCGATGCCGCAGATACCTCCCAGCAGCATGAAGAACATTCCCAGTCCTCCAAAGATATGAAGAGGTCTGGAGGCATACTTGTTCCAGAACCACACGGAGACCATGTCCACGAAGCCCTTTACGGTGCGGTGCCAGTTATATTTTGTCTTGCCCGCCACCCTGGCTCTGTGATTGACCACCATTTCCCCGATCTTAAAGCCCTTTATCTTCAGCAGGGCGGGTATAAAACGATGCTGTTCCCCGTAAAGGTTCACGCCCTTAAAGCATTCTCTCTTATATATCTTAAGAGAACAGCCGCTGTCGTGGATCCCGTCCTTTACTATGATGGAGCGGAGGACATTTGCTCCCCTGGAGGTAAATTTCTTGAAAAAGGTATCCTGTCTGTGCTTTCTCCAGCCGGAAACCACGTCCAGATCGTTTTCCTCCAGATATCTGATCAGATTCGGGATCTCGGCAGGATCGTTCTGCAGATCCCCGTCCATGGTAACGATATAATCCTTGGTACTGGCCTTTATACCCGCATCCATGGCCGCAGTCTGCCCAAAATTCCTTCTGAATTCAATAAGCTTTAAAGGGGTGAGCTGTCTGCAGATAGCCACGGTATCATCACCGGAACCGTCGTCCACAAATATGATCTCAAAATCCAGCCCCGCCTCCAGACAGGTCCTTAAGATCTGTTCATGAAGCTCCTTAACATTTCCCTCTTCATTATATACAGGTACTACTACCGATACACTCTTCATAATGATCCCTCTATAAAGATTCTTCCTGTTGCTTCGCCCGGAATGACACTTCCCGTCAGCTGTTCCCTACAGCCTTCTCCATCAGCTCAAGATACCGGTCGGCGGTATTTTTCCAGGAAAAGATCTCTTCGGCTCTTTTTTTGCTGACCTCTCCCATCTCTGACAGATTGCCTTCATTTATGGCCCTGATCAGGGTGGCGGCAAAATCATCCCCGGCAATGTAACCGTTTCCGTCCACCAGTTCCTTTGAACCTTCGCAGGCACTCATCACTATGGGAAGTCCCCCCGCCATGGCCTCCAGGACCACATTCGGCATCCCCTCTCTCATGGACGGCAGTACAAAGATATCAGACCTGCCAAAATACGCCGGGATATCCTTTTTATCCTTCTGGCCCTCAAAAAAGACCTTATCGGACACTTCGGACTCTTTTGCCATTTCCTCCAAAGTCTCCCTGTAGGGTCCATCCCCCACGACAGTGAGGGTTACCGACCGTTTACAGGCTTTTTCTATCTCCGAAAGACGGGGAATAAGGAACTGAAGTCCCTTCCGCTCTATGAGTCTTGACACAAACAGGAGCCTTAACTCCTTTGAAGTATCATGATCCTCATTTTTCTCTGCCATAAACGATGCCGGATCGACGCCGTTAGGTATAACTTCTATGTTGTATTTATCGCAAAAAGCCAGGGCAAAATCCCTTAGTCCCGAACTGTTTGCCACCAGAGCCGAGGACTCCTTCCATATCTGTTTCACAAAAGGGGCCACCAGCTTATATATACTTTTGAACCGCTCCTGGAAACCGGGGATATCCCCGCCTCCGAACCTGACAATATAAGGAAGACGGTATCTCTTCTTCAGATACCAGCCCGCTACTCCGCCGGGGATACCGAAGAACACCATACAGATGTCATACTCCTCCTTTTTTACGAGAGAAGAACAAAGGGGCATGGCCTTCAGTACATAGTCCAGCATTTCGGTGAAGGAACAGTGTTCCTTTCTTTTACGGGCACACTTCACCCTGTAGATGTCCATGCACTGTTCCTGTGTCTCATCCTTGCCGGAAAAGCTCACATTCCCGGCCGACAGTCTCTCATGAAGCGGCTGGTCGCCGAATCTGGCAGTTACAAGGGTCACCCGGTGACCCCTTCTTAAGAATTCACTCTTTAAGAACATACAGGCATTTGACCCTCCGCCTCCTATGGGCGGATATTCATGGGATACCATGAGTATGTTCAGTTTTTTCCCCTTCGGTCCCTCAGACATGATAAAAGTCCTTATACCAGCGGGCAAAACTCCGGATACCTTCACGCAGCGGAGTGGACGGCTTAAATCCGAAATCCTCTTCCAAAGGAGTGGTATCCGCGTAAGTCACGGCCACATCTCCCGGCTGCATGGGAACCAGCTCCTTATGCGCTTCAAAATCATAATCCGCCGGCAGCACTCCGGCTTCCACCAGTTCCTCCTGAAGCACATCCACAAAATGAAGAAGGTTTTCGGGATGGGAATTTCCTATATTGTAAAGGGCATAAGGAGGAACCGGCAGACCGTCCTCACCCTTAAGCCTCGCAGGAGCGCCCTGCATGACTCGCACCACGCCCTCCACAATATCATCTATATAGGTAAAATCCCTTTCACAGTTTCCGTAATTGAATATCCTGATCTTTTCTCCGGCCTTAAGCTTGTCGGTAAAGCCGAAATAAGCCATATCCGGACGTCCCGCCGGGCCGTAGACCGTAAAAAAGCGAAGTCCCGTACAGGGGATATCGTAAAGCTTCGCATAAGAATGGGCTATCAGTTCATTGGATTTTTTGGTGGCGGCATAAAGACTCACCGGAGAATCCACACTCTCCTGTGTACGATAGGGCACGGTGGAATTCGCTCCGTAAACAGAGGAGCTGGATGCATAGACCAGATGCTCCACTCCCGTCCTGCCATGGTCGTAGGAATGTCTGCAGGCCTCTATTATATTGTAGAAGCCGACGATATTCGCCCTTATGTATGCATCCGGATTCTCTATGGAATATCTGACTCCCGCCTGGGCCGCCAGATTCACCACCACCGACGGTTCATATTCCGAAAAGACCTTTCCCACCAGGGCTGCATCGGCTATATCCCCCCTGATGAAGACAAAGCTCTCATCCGAAAGAAGTCCCTCCAGCCTGCTTTCCTTTATCCTTACGTCATAGTAATCGTTCATATCGTCGATACCTATGACCTTTATCCCTTTAAAATCCTTTAAAAGCCGCCTGCACAGATAGCTGCCGATAAATCCGGCCGCTCCGGTGACCAGTATGTTCTTTGAACCAAGCTCTATTTTTACCTTATCACTCATATCCTGCATCATTACCTAAAAAAACCATAATCATCTTATCCTATCATTCCACGCCCCCACTGTCAAACCGTGGAAGAAAAAAATCCCCTATATTGTAGCAAAAAATCGCAAATGCACTACAAATTGTATCGATGCTCAAATGGACTTTATGTTAACCGGAATGATATCATTATCCCGTAGTCATTAGTTTTATGATCAAAAAAGGAGGTTACATAACTTATGGATAAGCTAAGGGACCTGTTTCATTACATCTGCGAAAACTGGAACGATCTCAAAGGAAAACAAAAAGAGATCCTCAAAGAACAGATCTTCAAAACCACCCGGCTCTGCCTTATGGGCCGCTCTGCAGGCGAAAAAAAGAAAAAGCGGAGGCTTGTCTTTGATCTGGTAACGCAAGTGTTTGAAGACCATTCTCTTCCGGCACAAAAAGACAACCTGACCGGTTTTGTGATCGAAAGCGGATTTTTTTCGCAGCTTTTATTCCGACCCGAAAAAATTTACGACTATCCATACCCTGTGAACAACAAAGCCTTCCTCAGGTTCTACAATCTGACCGCAGACTGTTCCTATGAGACAAGCGTGGGTATATTCGGTCAGCTCCTCTCCTGTCTAAAAAAAGACGCCCAGATATTTTTGCTCGAAAAACTGAAAGAAAAAAAGAGTGCCTTAAGCTACGCCGGAATGGTAGACGCCCTGTTCTCGGGAATGATCCGCTACGATGAGGAAACCGGCCTGATGCTTTGCCAAAGGATCGAAAGCCTGCCGGCCGACGAGCTGATCCCTGCCGGAAAGAACAATCCTGTCTACATACTGTCAGCCCTGTATGTCTACGGTTATATAGACGAATACGAGCTGAAGAGATTCGAAGTCTATTTATCCAAAGCTCCCATGCTGAAGCTGTGCCTGCACCCCCAGGATTTTGACTGGGACACTCCCCTGCCAAAGGGCTGGGATGAGATCGTCCTGGACCGAAGGATACTCAAAATGAAGGATCGGCATTTTTTTTGTATATAGTCACATATTCACCGGCAACAGGCCTGTAACCGGAACCGTTTACCAGATCCCACACAAAACCTTCCCTTTCATTTTTGTTCGGCTCCGGGTCGGCTTCCACATCACCGCACTGCTCATAGCTCCCCACCTGATCATTCAGCAGAAATACCACCTCCGGAAGCTTTTCGGGATGCACTTCATAGTATTCCTTAAGCCTTTCGGAGGAAAGGGGAACTCTCCATGTGGTATAGGAAGCACAATCACCCCCGCTCTCCAGATAGCCCCAGGGCAGAAGCTTGGTGAACAGCACCGGTTTTTCACCTTCGGTATTCTTTCTGATATCCGACAACAGGCTTTCATACTCTGCCCCATGCTCCTTCGTCGTGTAAAGTCCCTTTGCCACCCCTGAGCCTATCCTGTATTTCAGCTGCGAAAGAGGCGCATCCCTGTAAACATTGACAAGCCTCAGGCTGATGCAGGTAAACAGGGCCAGGGCCAGGACAAAAACTATCTGATAAGCATAGACTTCCTCCAGACCGTTCTTTTTTACCGATATCCTTCGAAGATCTTCGATATAACGCACGCAGAAACAGATCCCGGCCACGGCCGCCAGATTATGGCCTATGCTGATGACATACAGATCGCACATGGAGGAATATGAAAAGACCATGGAAAATACCAGCCCCCCCAGAAACACCGTCAGGAACATCCTGATCTGTTTTAGGTCGTTCTCGGTGGCTGCAAATACAGGCAGGGCAAAAAGACAGACCATAGTCCCCGTAAAACCGGTATGGGGCCAGACTCCCTTTTCGGCGGCATATGCAAACAACAGCGTATCCAGAAAGAGCAGGAGTCCCTTTACATGCAGGGGATTTACCGCCGGATGACATATGAAAGGAATGAACCTTTTCAGTTTTTCCCTGAAGGAATATAAAAGTCCTGCCAGGGCAAGCAGAAGGCAAAGTATCACGTACCCCCTGCCAAATACATCAAACACGGAAATAAAAAAATTCTTAAAGGGATATATCATGCTCTGGGTATGCTCCTCATCGGAGAGGATATAGGAAATATTGTCCGCCATACCGTTTATCCCGGTGACCGCAAACAGATAGATAAGTACCGATGCCGCCACCGGCACTATACCGCAGAAATTGAGAAAAAGCACTCTTCTGAGCTTTTTCCCCTCCTTCTTTATAATAAAGGAAAGGATAAGGCTGAAAAGCACAACGGGGAAATAAGCCACAGCAAGGGTGGGAAGGGACAAAACAGCAAGGGAGAGCGCGCTTCCCGACAGGATCAGCGCCCGGTCGGAACGTTTTCGCTGCACGGATCCCTCCGTAAACATATCCGGATCATGATAAGCACTCTGTATCAAAAGCATACAGATGAGAAACATGCTGACGGAGATCGTATAATACGAAAGCGTCGCTATGTTCAGATGGGTATAAAACTGAAAAAACAAAGCCGCCACAAGCGCGGCAAAACCGGTATACTCCTTTTTCAGGATCCGGTATATAAAAACGGCCACAGCCGTCTCGTATATGACATACAAGAGCCTGAAGTAGAGGATCAGGCCGTCATAGGAGCCCGTCAGCCTTTTAAACAGATACAGAAAGGGCATGAGGATCAGGCTCACCATCTGGGTGGGAAACCATTCATGTACAAAAGGCCTGTCCCCCGACAGGAATCTGTGAGCCGTGGAAAAATAAAAGGTCTCGTCCGAATAACAAAAGGAATAACAGCCACGTACCGCCAGGACCAGCCCGCCTGCCAGAAGGAGGAGCAAAGGAAAATATTCTTTTATTCTGAATCCTCTTTCACCGCTTTCACTCATAACAAAAATTCCGACATTATCACATTTGAAACATCCAGGCCCTTCGCAGTCAGGAACAGCCTGCCTTCCTCTCTTGACATAAAGCCCGTCTGCAGGTATCTGTCAATGACAGGTCCGTACACTCCGGTAACCGTTTCTCCGAAGGAATCAGAAAAATCCGTTTCCATGATACCCCCGGTACAGCGCAGCCCCAGGAACATAAACTCCTCCATCCTCTCTTCCTTTGTAAGAGGGGCTCCCATATCGAAAGGGTCCCCGGGCTGCCTCGAGTTCATTCGAGTTATGTAAACCTGAATATTTTTTTCACCGGTGAACCTGTACTCGTTTCCCGATCCGTCATAAAAAAGGCTGGCCGCCCCCAGTCCATATCCCCTGTAAGGGTTCCTGTGCCAGCAGCCAAGATTATGTCTGCACTCAGATCCCGGCCGGGAATAGTTGGATATCTCATAACGCACATACCCCATCCCGCAAAGGCTCTCTCTGACAAAAGCCTCCCTGAGTCCCTCAGTCTCTTCATCGAAAGGCCTTTCACGGTATCTGCCATGAAACGGTGTGCCCTCCTCTATGATCAGGCTGTAACAGGATATATGCTCCGGAGAAAGCTCCTTCACTGTCTCAAGATTCCTGCGAAGGCTCTCCATGCTCTGTCCCGGAATATGAAGCATCAGATCGATGTTAACATTTGTAAACCCCTGTTTTTTTGCAATCAGACAGCACCTAAGGGCCGCATCCCTGTCATGGATCCTGCCGAGGAGCTTAAGCTCTTTGTCATCAAAGGACTGGACTCCGATGGACAATCTGTTTATCCCGGCTTTACCGATACTATGAAGCTTTTCCTCATCCACTGTCCCCGGATTCACTTCCATGCTGATCTCGGCATCACTTTGAAACTCATATTCACACCGGAGAGCATCCATTATCCGCTCCAGCTGTCCCTCTGTAAGCAGGGAAGGAGTACCGCCTCCCAGATATACGGTTGATACAGGTCCCGAAGCCTTCGGAGTATTCCCTATCTCACCGATCAGAGCCTTCACATATTCCTCTCTCAGAGCTTCATCGTGGAAATTTACCCCAAAAGAAAGGAAATCACAATAATCGCATTTTTTGACACAAAAAGGAATATGGATATAAATACTGTTTTCCATCTACTGTTCCGAAGCCTCATCCCTTTTCCTCACCAGCATAAAGGTGAGGGTATACAGCACAAAAGGAACGATCTGCATGAGGACCCTGTTTCCGGAATCCCCTATCCCTTCCCTTAAGGTACCGTCTCTGGCCCAACAAAGGGCAACCGTAAAGAACAGATAGCCTATGGTAAAGGTAAGAGGGAAAAGAGTACCCTTGAACAGATTCTTTCCCCAGGGCATCAGTACTATCAGCACTATCACAAGATATACAAAAAAGCCCCAGCCGTTTGCATTCAACAGGTTGCTCTTGAAAAACCTGAGATTTCCCACATAGCGCTCTGTGCTGATAAAACAGATCAGCGCGTTTCCCACAAAGAGGGCGGCTATCAGCAAAACGGCATACAATACCCCCCGTTCCCTGAACAGCCTGTCCCGGACAAAAGCTATATATCCGACTATAAGAAGCAGGAAAACAAGCATTACGATCACATTCGATGTCCTTAAAAAGCTGTAAAGCGGATCAACCCTCAATACAGCATACACCATTATGTAATACGGTATCTGTGTTACAAAGACAGGCAGGGTATAATTCATAAGGAGAACCCTTTTTGAGATATTCATGGCACAGGCGCACAGGATAAGGAGTCCCGCAAACATTCCGCCCTCCATCCTCAGGATAGACAACATGGCCATGAAAAGGGTCATCAAAGCCCTGTCCCTGCGCGTCAGTACATCCTCTCCGCCTGATATCCTGATGGTCAGTGCAAAGGCTATGAAAAAGTAAGTCATAAAATAGATATTGGCCAAAGACCAGCGGCTCATTACGTAAAAACAGGTGGAACTGATGAGTATGAGCACCGAAAAAAGAGAAAGCGCCGTGGCGACGGACCTTCTGGTGATCTTTATATCAGCCTTTCCCGGCAGATACTGATATACATTCTCATAGATGGCCACACCATATACCCCCGCCATGTTAAAGCCCAGGAAAAGCTGGATCCCGTAGGTATTCTCGAAGCCGAAGAACCAGGGCAGCGTACCTATGATGGCGGAAGCCTGACCCACATCGGTCAGGAACACATCAAAGGAACGCAGATAAAAACCTTCCTTTACTATGGTCTGGGGATATACCGAATAATAATAATAGGAATCGTTGGATATGCTTATGGCCAAAAGACCGCTGCAGCATACCAATGCCACCAGAAAAACTATGGACAGCTGACAGATGAGATTCAGCCTGACCTGCCTGGGCATGAGGAAATCCTTCCTTGTCTCTATGAAAAAGTACAGGAGCATCATAAATATGATGCAGTAGACAAGAGCCAGGGTCACAGGGGTAAAAGGGAAGGAAAACACCAGCAAAAAGAAGCCTGTAAGACAATAAAGCGCCAGTCCGGTGGGAAAGGAGAGCATATATCTCCATCTGGCCCTGCTGTGGGAATTCTTGGCCTGTTTCTTAAGATTTGCATTATAACGCTTATTCTGCCACCTGATGGTCACATCCTCCAGAAGGCGCAGAAAAAGATAACCGCTCGCATAGAGCAGGACGATACAGAATATCTGACCGATCATATATAAAAACTCTCTGTTCATATCAGTCTGTCACCTCACCGAAATCCGCCTTAAATGAGGACTCATAATCCGAAAGTCCCATGACATAGAGGTTCTCTCCCTCATCCCAGAAAACAGCCAGCTCATCCGAAGCCTCACAGCTGTCCTTCATGATATAGATATGGGGAAACATGTTCTCTTCTATGGCAAAACTGTAATAATACCAGGAATACCAGAAATACTTGGTCTCCTTTGAATGCTCCTTATTCAGAAGAAAAGTATACCTGAGCATATCATTGGCGATACCCATATCGGTAAAATCATCTCTCCTATCATCCATGACAGCCTTAACGTCGTCAACCTGAGGAAGGGTAACATCGACACTGCACAGCTTTGAATACTCCTTAAAATACCGCGCGTAATTATTCTCGGTATAATACCGTCTCACAAAACCCGAACCCCTCTCATCCTCATCCTTTATGGGATTATAAAAGCTGTAATTTTTCACATCTATGGGCACATAGACCTGTTTGTATCTGATCAGCTCGCGAAGATACGCATCCGGTCTCTCCCTCTTGGCATAATCCTCCTCCTGATAGATATGCTGGTCGGTAAACAGACGGACCGGAAAGATATCCGTCAGCTTTTCACTGTTATATACCAGACTGGCAACAACAAAAAGCAGGCCAAAGATTATAAGCAGTACGATCCTGCATATATCATAAATTCTCCAGAATCCTTTTTCAGACATCAGTTAACTCCCGTTCACTTATTCTTATGTATAAATCCCTTTACATATTCAACACATTGGGTAAAGGTCTTTCTGTCTAGGATCAATACCGATAAAAGGGCTGCCACACCGATAACCGCATCTGCTGCCGAAGGCTTCAGAACAGTGGCTGCAGCCGCATAGATCACCAGCACGCTCCCCAATATAAAGGTCTTTTTACCGTCATAACCCACTTCATAGCATTTCTCGGAAAAAAAGGTCCCGATGGTAAAATACAGCAGATAGGTTATTCCCGTAGAGATCGCCGCTCCTCTTCCTCCGTACACCGGAACCAGAAGGGCATTGCCCGCCAGGTTGGCGATAATTGCAAATAACGACCCGTAATTTAAATAGTGATTCTTCTTCTTAAACTTTATTCCCTGGTTTGTTATTTCAAACAGGATGGAGAACACGGGCATAAGGGTGAGGAAGGGTATCATCTGTACCGCTCCCCTGTATCTGCTCCCCAGGATCAGAACAATAACACCTCTGAACAGGATCAGGCAGATGCCGGCTTCCATGCAAAGAAAACGAGTGATATCAAAAGCAGATTTGAAAAAGCTCACACAGTTCTCATAGCTATCGTTTTCATATTTCTGCATAGCCACCGGAGACCAGAACGCCACAAACGTCGCCTTGAACGTAAGCAGGATCGACATGATGTTCATGGCCGAATTATATATGCCCAGCTCCCCGTAATCGGACCAGATTCTCAGGGACCATTTGTCGCAGGATGAAAGAAGCCATTCCAGCAACAACACCAGTATAAACGGGGCTCCGTAGGAAAAAAGCTCTTTTTGACTCAGCCGCTCAATATTATTTTTTGCAATTTTTGTGTCAAAATTCAGCACTAAATACCTGATTAAAATACCGATAGTTATAAAACCAAGGGAAAGGGTCATCGCCCACAGTACGACCCTGAAATCATCGCCTTTGATCTTGGCGAATAAAATAATCAGGATTATATATGTCACCTTCGACAAAATATTCAAGTTTGAATATAACCTGCCGTTTTGTGACATTCTGATATCTAAAAATAAGAACCTTTCAAAAACCGAAATAACAGTGTACGATATAACAAGCAAAGTAAGGTCTGTACCCTGACTGTCAAAGAGAAAAGCATTTGCAGTTTTTGATAACAGGGCATAAATAACACATATGGCAGAAACTATTCCCAGAGAAGGTAAAAGGCATCTGGCCATCAGCTCCCTTCTGTCAACTCCCTTCTGATAATAGTACCTGATATAAGTCTGATCCATGCCAAGGATGGCAAAGATATACAGCACCGTAACCGCGCTGGTAAACATCCCGGTCCTGCCATACTGCTCGTTTGACATGACTCTGGTGATCAGGGGAATGGATACAAAACCCAGCAGCAATACCACAAAATTGCCGTAAAAGTATCTTAAAAAACCCTGAAGCGGGGATATTTCTTTGTTTTTATCCTCATTTCCTGTACTCATGCCAAATAGTGATCACTCGTTAACTGCTGTATCCTTTTTTTATTCTTCCTTCATATATCTTATCATATATCCGAAGGTGTTCCTTAAGACAGCTTTCCGGTGAATAATTTTCCCTGTACCGCCTGAGAAAATATTCCTGTTCCTTTTTCAGAAAACAGGGATCCTTTGCCGCCTTTTCAACATATGATACGGCCTTTGAAT
>JAEEZH010000111.1 GCA_016288495.1 Lachnospiraceae bacterium | reverse complement strand
GGAGCCGTAAGGAAGTTCTTGATGCGGGAAACTATTTCTTTTCAGCCCTTATGAAAAGAGCCGTCGGGAATGTGGAATATGATGAGGCCGCAAAGCTTGTTTACGGTGGATCCTATGGGGAGCCCGGCGGTTCGGATGAGTATGTACCGGAGCTTATGCTTATCGATGAAGATGAGGATGTAAGCCCCTCGGAGATGGAGGGATCCGCTATCGCAGCACGGATTCTTGAACTTATGTCAACCTTTAAGGTACGTACGGATGACGGCGGCTTTCGGTCACTGAAATATTCGGATATAGCAATCCTCGCGCGCTCCATCGGAGACCGGGAAAATGAGATAAAGAGTATCCTGATCTCTGCAGGAATCCCGGTATACAGCGAGGCAAAGACCGGATATTTTGAAGGCTATGAGATAAAGACGCTGCTCGATCTGCTGACCGTGATTGATAATCCGAGAAATGATGAAAAGCTGTGTGCGGTGCTGAAGGGCTACTATGGTGAGCTGACAGAGGATGAGCTCGCCATTGTCCGGATCGCCTTTCCGGGATGCAGTTACTATACGGCCGCAATGCTCTATGCCGGTCTTGAAGACAGGGCGGATCCCCTTGGGATATGTGAAGATGACGCAGAAAATGCAAGCAGGGATCCGAAATTGCAGGAAAAACTGCAGAAAGTCTTTGACCTTATATATAAATATGAAGAAAAAAGCAGGTATTTAACCGTCAGGGAGATCGTTTCGGAGCTGATAGATGTGAAGGGGTTTGGTATCTCGGTGCTTTCCATGGAAAGGGGAGAGGTTCGAAGACAGAACCTGGATATGCTGGTTGACAAGGCGGCCGAATTTGAGAACAGCAGCTACAAAGGCCTGTTCAACTTTGTCAAATTTATAGAACGCATGCAATTTTATGATGAAGACCTGGGTGAATCACAGACCCTTTCAGAGAATGATAATGTTGTCAGAATCATGACCATACACAAGAGCAAGGGGCTTGAATTTCCGGTGTGTTTTTTAATCAGGCTGTCAAAGAAGTTTAACAAAACAGATGTTACCGGAAATCTGATCATGGATGCCGATTATGGTATTGGCATGAATATGATCGATACGACAAACAGAGTTAAATCCACCACTGTTATCAAAAAGAGCCTGGGGAATCATATCCTGAAAGAGAACCTTGGAGAGGAATTAAGGGTGCTGTATGTGGCCATGACAAGGGCAAAGGAAAAATTAATTATGTCAACCGTGCTCAATAAGACTATAAAAAAGAACATTGCCAATGATAACGCTGTCGTAAATGTAGATGCCGGGATAATGAACGGTCTTCAGGAGGAGCCTGGGCTGGATAGCAATATGATACTGGAGTCAGATTCATATCTGGATTGGATAATGAAAGTTCTGTCTTTTATGCCGGGATTAAACAGACTGATTGAGTCAATGATATGTGAAAATGACACCGATAACTGCATAAATGCTGGATGTATTCCATTGAGGATAAGTTTAATAAATTCTGAGACGCTTGTCATAAGGCATCTTGACGTAAGTGTCAGTAAAAATGAATCAAAAGCTGCATTTTTGCAGTTTCTCCAAAAAACGCGTGATATCGATGACCCTCAAAGTTTGACAGATAGTTATAAAACAAATATTAAAAATACATATGAGAAGCAACTTGCATGGACTTATAACAGAGACGGGCGTTTTGATAACAGCCTATATATACCAGTTAAGGTCAGTGTATCAAAGTTAAAGCATCTTGAAATGGAAGAACTGGATAGATTCAGGCTGGTCAGGGAAGAGGAAGATTATGTAAACCATAGCAATAATAACGATGCGATGCATATCGACTGTTCTGAAAATACGACAGCGATGGATGGAAAGTCTGGGTCGAGCGATAACAGCAGTGACGAAAAAGCCGGAAGTGATATGAATGCCCAAATAGATAACGGTTATCAAAAAACGGACGACAGGAAACCTTGTCCTATGTTCATAAGAAAAATTAGAGGTGAGGATCCGGGGCAGGCTCCTCTGATCGGTTCGCTCAGAGGAAGCGCCTATCACAGATTTTTTGAATTACTTGATTATTCCGGTGATCTGAGTGAAAATGGGATCATGGGTCAGATCGATTCTTTTTTAAGAAAAGGTTTTCTGGATGAACAACAGGCAAAGGTTCTCAGGTTATCAGATTATCTCGCTTTTGTAGAGTCGGATACGGGAAGGCGTATGAAAGATGCGGCGTTGAAGGGGCTTTTGAAAAGGGAACAGCCCTTTTGCATAGCTTTGTCGGCAAATATCATCAGTCCGGAATACCCGGCAGAGGAAGATGTTCTGGTCCAGGGAATCATAGATGCTTTGTTTATTGAGGACGGGGAGTATGTGATAGTGGATTATAAGACGGATAATGTGAATGAAATGTCGCAGCTTTCCGGGCTATACCGTACGCAGCTTAAATACTATTCCATGGCGGTGGAGCAGATAAAGGGAGTTCCGGTAAAGGAAAGGATCATTTATTCGGTAAAGCTGGGGGATTCGATATCCGTCTGAAGGCATGTTGACTATGAAAGATGAAAAAAAGCGCAGTTACATAGCGATTGACCTTAAATCCTTTTATGCTTCGGTGGAATGCGTGGAAAGAAATCTTGATCCGCTTAAAGCGCATCTTGTTGTGGCTGACGAAAGCAGGACGGAGAAGACCATCTGCCTTGCCGTGACTCCGGCTCTTAAGGCCTTTGGCATACCCGGAAGAGCGAGGCTTTTTGAGGTTAATGCGGCCCTTAAGAACCTTAAGGATCCTCCGGAGGTGATCGTTGCACCGCCTCGGATGAAGCTGTATATGGATTACAGCCGAAGGATCTTTGACATATATCAACGCTTTGTGTCAAATGAGGATATCCATGTATATTCCATAGATGAGGTATTCATGGATGTTACGGACTACCTGAACACTTACAGGATGTCCGAGCATGAGCTGGCACTCACCATCATCCGTGAGGTGCTGAGTGCAACCGGGATAACTGCCACCGCCGGTATAGGGACGAATCTCTATCTGGCAAAGGTGGCCATGGATATCGTGGCAAAGCATATTGAGGCTGATGAGGACGGTGTGCGGATAGCGCAGCTCGATGAGGAAAGCTATAAGAGGCTGCTTTGGACCCACACACCCATAACGGATTTCTGGCGTGTTGGAAAGGGTTATGCAAAAAAGCTGGCTGATAACGGAATGTATACCATGGGGGATGTGGCCAGGTGCTCCCTGGGAGGCAGGTATGATATCTTTAATCCCGAGCTTTTGTATAAGCTTTTTGGAGTGAACGCGCGGTTACTCATAGACCATGCCTGGGGATATGAACCCTGCCGCATCAGTGACATAAAGGCTTACAAGCCCGAAAACAACAGCATGAGCATAGGACAGGTGCTTCCGTGTCCCTATGATTTTGAAAAGGGAAGGCTCATAGTGAGGGAGATGATGGACCTTCTGTCCCTTGACCTCGTGGAAAAAAATCTGGTGGCGGATCAGGTGGTGCTGACGGTATGTTATGATGTTGATAACCTTAAGAATCCGGAGATCATGAGTAAATATAAAGGTGAGTTAACAAGCGATTACTATGGCAGGGTGGTGCCGAAACATGCTCACGGTACCATCAATCTCGGGAAATTTTCCTCGTCATCCCGTCTTTTGATAGAAAAGGTGACTGAGCTTTTTGACAGAATAGTCGAGCCTTCGCTCCTTGTCAGGAGAGTATATGTAGTGGCAAATCATGTGATCGCCGAGAGTGAGGCGGTGAAGGAGCCCGAATTTGAACAACTGGATCTGTTTACTGATCCTGAATTGAGGCAGAAGGAGGCTCTTGAGGAAAAGAAGGAAAAGGATCTCCAGAGGGCGCTCCTTGATATAAAGAAGAAATTCGGAAAGAACGCAGTGCTGAAGGGCATGAACCTTCAGGAGGGGGCTACCACCAGGGCGAGGAATGCTCAGGTTGGGGGCCATAAGTCATAGCGGGTGGAAGATGCTGAAGATAAGCAGGGATCAGAATGACATACACAGATATGACGATATCATCGACTTGGACAGGCCGGTGATAGAAGGCGAGAGAGAGATGTCCATGATAGACAGGGCAGGACAGTTTTCGCCCTTTGCCGCATTGACGGGCTATGGGGAGCTCATAGAGGAGGCTCAGGAGGAGTTTGACAGATCGGATGACAGGTGATCATACATTTTTTCAGAACAGGGATTGCAGATATTTTCCCTGTCACAGCGGAGTGGATGAGGCAGAGTTCAACTGCCTTTTCTGTTATTGTCCTCTCTACGCCCTCGGAGAGGAGTGCGGAGGAAATTTTACCTACAGCGATAAGGGCAATAAAAACTGTAAGAACTGTGCAAGAGTGCATGAAAAGGGCGGATACGACCTGGTAAAAAGATTGTACCCCGTGATTTCGGCAGTGGCAGGCAGGAAGGGGGCAAAAAGGCGTGAGGGATGGGCTGTCTTTGCTTTTTCTGTGGTCGGTCATGAGCTTGCGAAAAAGCTGGCAGGATCATTTGACGAGCCCTGCGAACGTTTCATACCTGCGCGGCTGGGCGGCCGCTGTGACGGAGCGGTCCTTACCGATGATTTTAAAATTCAGGTATCGAAGGCCTTTTATGAAAAAAAAGCCCTGATATTTATAGGCGCGGCAGGCATCGCAGTCAGGCTCACGGCCCCCTGCATCCGGTCGAAGACGGAAGATCCCGCCGTGATCTGCGTGGATGAAAAGGGCAGGAACGTGATACCGTTGCTCTCAGGACATATCGGAGGAGCCAATGAGCTGGCGAAAAGACTGGCCGTGGCGTTAAACGCTGATGCGGTCATAACTACAGCCACGGATATAAATGGGCTTGAGGCGCCGGATATGTATGCAAAGGCCGGGAACCTTTCCATTGCTGACATGGAAGCGGCAAAACAGGGAGCCGCTAAAATGCTGGAAGGTTTGCCGGTGAGTTATGTGACCACTCCGTATACGGACATATCCCTGAAGGAGGGCGAGATGCATTTGATCCCGCGGTGCCTGATACTTGGGGTGGGGTGTAAAAGGAATACGGAAATCTCCGCCTTCAGGGAATTCGTGGAGGAAGAGCTTGAAAAACTGCACCTTTCCGGAAAGGCTGTCCGGGCTGTTTCTACCATAGACCTGAAAAAGGATGAAGGTGCTGTGCTTGGGCTGGCTGATTATTTTGACACCGAGACAGCGTTCTTTTCAGCAGCTGAGCTGGAAAAGGCCAAAGGAGATTTTGCGCCGTCCGGATTTGTCAGGGAGGTCACGGGGGTGGATAACGTATGTGAGAGGGCTGTGGCGGCGTATTCGGAAAAATACGGGCTATCCGCTGAAATGCTCCTTAAGAAGACATGTAAGGATGGGATGACTTTGGCGATAGGACAGGTGGACGATTCAGGAACGCCACCGGCGTTCCTGCCGCAGCGCGTGCGGTGCGTAGCACCTTCCACTGCACGCGCCTGCGATCCTGCCGGAGGCTTCATCACGGCCGGGGTATCCACGGGCGTGATGAAAGTTGTGCTTTTTGCCGGGACAACTGAGGGGAGGATCGTTGCAAAAGCACTGATAGACGAAGGCGCGCAGCTGACCGTCTGCACTGCAACGGATTACGGTGCGCAGCTCATTCCGGAGGGCTGCAGGGTGATATCAGGCAGGCTTGATGCGGACGAAATGTATGAGCTGATGGCAGGGGAAGGCTTTGACAAGGTGGTGGATGCGACCCATCCCTATGCATTGGAGGTCACCGAAAACATAAGAAACGCCTGTGAACGCCTGGGGCTTTTGTATGAGCGCATAGAGCGCAGTGAGTCCGAAACCATTGAAGATGAGAGGGTCATATATTTTGATGGGCTGGATGAGGCGGTCGCTTTTTTAAAGTAGCGAAAGGGCAATATTTTGTCGACTATAGGGATAAAAGTACTGCCGCAGCTGACGGAAATAGATGATTATGCAGGCCGCGTCTATTCCAGTTTAATCCCCGAGCCCGGAAATCTCTCT
>JAEEZH010000110.1 GCA_016288495.1 Lachnospiraceae bacterium | reverse complement strand
CGGGAGAAGAGTTTGAGCGATACCTTGCGATGAAATATAAAGACATGGGTTATCGCGTCCGGCAGACCCAAAAAACAGGAGATTATGGGCGGATCTCATCCTGACGGATAAGAAAAGGAAGGAGAAGATCGTTGTTCAGGCAAAGCGATACAACAAAAACGTCGGAGTAGAGGCGGTTCAGCAGGTTTCCGCTGCCAGTCGCCATTACTATGCAGATATAGCCTATGTGGTAACGAATTCCTATTTCACCAGGGGCGCCGAGACCCTCGCCGCGACGAATGATGTTTTGCTTTTTGACCGGGACTGGATTGAAGAGGCCGTAAAGAAGCGGGTTTCGAAAGCAGATGAAGATGCGTATTCCCATCCGGACGGCGAGCCTCTTGAGATCCGGTTTGAGAGGACCGTGATCTCTCCCGACGGGCGAACTGACACAAAAGAAAGTGTCGAGAGGATCCTGGAGGAATACCTGATTGAGCAGGGATACGAGATTGTCGAGGATGAAGGAATAGAAGATGAGAGCCGGATCGTTCATTGATCATTTTTCATGTAGATTTTGTAGATAAAAAAAGTTTTATTTTCTTACTATACTTTGCATTTTTCTAATGTTATGATGCAATCGTCCGGACAGGAACATACTAATAAGGAGCGATTAACATGAAGAAAAATACTCGACGAACATTTGAGGACAACGGTAAAATTTATAATAACTCTGCGAGAAAACCCCATCCGACATCAGTCGGTTGAGGGATGAATCGCCCTTTTGTATTTTCCTGACTTCGTATACTTGCGTTTGTGTTCACTTGTCCGCTGAGATTCGATATAAGACCGGACTGTTTCCATGGATACAGATCCGGTCGTCGCGCAGAAGTAGCTTGCACTCCAGAAGGCATCTTTCCATAAATAGCGTTCCACATGGCTGGCGTAGGTCGCTCGTACTTCTTTGGACAGCTGGGTCTTCAGGGAATTGATCAGCCTGACCGGTGCCACATCAGGCGGCATGGATACCAGGAGATGCATATGATCCTCGTCAGTCTCAGCCGATATCAGGGTGCAGTCCATCCTGCCGCATAGATAAGCTGCGTGGTTTTTCATGAAATCACCGATCTCGTCTGTGATCACTTTCTTCCTGTACTTGGTCACAAAAATGATATGATAGGTGAGCTTGTATACGGAATGAGATCCTCTGTTATAACTGTCCATAAAAATATACCCAATACAAACATATGTTTGCCTTTCCACGACTTTTCTGCTATAATGTGAGTATACAGCAGGAGGTCAGATAAAAGCAACTATGTATCGTACGAGACAGTTCCACGTCAAAAAGAACAGCCGGCTCTATGATTATTGCAGGACCATGTGCCAGAATTCTGCCATCTTATATAACCGTGCCAATTTCATCCTGCGTCAGTTCGCAACAGCGTTCGACTCTTTTGACGCGAAGAAACCGCTGTACTCCAACCAGATGGAAGTATACCATCTCGTTATGGATATCCTTGGCGGGACAAAGTATCTCCGCGGCAATAAGTGGCTGTCCTACGGTGCTCTGGACCGGATACTCAAAGTCACAAAGGACACGGCGTATTATGCGCTCCCTGCTCAGGCGAACCAGCAGACATTAAAACTTCTGATACGGGATTACGGATCTTTCTTTTGCGCGATCAAAGCATATCAGAACAATGCTTCTGCATTTACAGGGAGACCCCGTCTTCCCGGATATATCAAGGATAAGGGACTTAAGACTGCGATCCTTACCAATCAGATCTGCGTGATCAAAGAGGAGCGCTTCTTAAAGCTCCCCGGGACCAGGGTGCGGCTGAATCTGGGCAAGGGTGTTTGCGGCACACTGAAAGAAGTACGCATCAAACCTGCGTGCGGCCGTTTTGTGATAGATGTTGTCCTTCAGGCAAAAGACACAGGGATCATCCCGGAAGACAACGATAAACTCCTTGAGGAACTCCAAGCCGTGGAATCTGTCGATGACATCAGGGTGATGGCGATTGATCCCGGAACAGAGAATATCATAGCTGCTGTAAACAACTTCGGAAACAGGCCGTTTGTCATAAAAGGCGGCATCATAAAGTCCATCAACCAGTATTACAACAAAGAACTGGCCCGTCTTTCATCAGCTGCCAGGCGTTGCAACGGCAGATACAGGACAAAACGGATGGATGAACTGACCGGCAGGCGCAACCGGCGCATAAAAGACTGCTTTCATAAGATCAGCAGGCAGCTGGTGGATTATGCAAAGAGCAACCATGTGGATGTGGTGGTCATGGGGCATAATGTATCCCAAAAGCAGGGAATCCATATCGGACATGTCAATAACCAGAACTTTGTGCAGATACCGATGGCGGTACTTGCCGGCATGCTTCGATATAAACTGGCTGCAAATGGGATAAAGTTCGTGCTTACAGAGGAGAGCTATACCTCCAAAGCTGACTTTCTTGCAGGGGATGAGATTCCTGAATACAGAAAAGAGGATGGTGAAAAACACTTCTTTTCAGGCAGGAGGATCAGCCGTGGGCTGTACAGGCACTATGATGGCACCATCACCAATGCTGATATCAATGGAGCAGGAAACATCTTGAGAAAAGTATTCCCAAAGGTGACCCAATGGGATAGGGGCATTGTGGACATGCCTTGTTCTGCCGGATCCAAAGGATCCGCAGGTTCATGCCGCGAAGCGGCATAGCAGAAACCTCATCCGACATCAGTCGGTTGTGGGTCGTTCATCCGGAGTGATCACTGTCATATAAAGGGTCGCCGGTTTCTTCCCTTCGCTGCTCCAGCCAAGGGAATATGTGGTGATATTCTCTACTTCTCCGGCGTCCATCTTCTCATAAGCATCGCATAACGCAAGGTTCAGAGCCGCACAGTTTTTATGCTCTTCGGTATCGATCGCGGCAAGCGCTGAAGGACTCGGGTTGTCCAATTCATATGCTGTGAACGTCCCGTATAAATATCTGCCATTCGCCGTTGCTCCTTTGCTTGCAAGATCTTCCAGCATATATTTGGTAAGGTCAACAAGACTTTCAAACTCATGCTCCTTCATAAGCTGATCCACTCTGTTTCTGTAAACGGACAGATCGACCTGCTCTCCGTCGACAAACAGTGAGCCGTATTTCGTATCACAATTCGCGATCTGCGGTGCCCAGGGTCCCATCTGAAGCCACGTCTTGTCATTAAGATCCTTACTGCTGCTCTTTTCGGTATATCCGTCCGGTGTTTTAAATTTTGTCGGATCATTCCCGTAGTGATCCAGAAAATCAAGGAAAAGATTGCAGGAGGATGCCGGGCGATCCTCAATGTCTCTGATGTCTGCATAGATCACCTTACCCTGATATTCCTTTTTCAGGTCATCCCCATTGAAGTATTTTTCAGGGTGGCCTTTTTCGTTATATCCTTCCTGTTCAGTCCCGGGATTAATGAACATGATATCACCGAGATCCCCGTTCTCATCAAAAAGCTTTTGTGTGATGCCGGAAGCGTCGAGCACGATCATTCCGTTTTTGACCATCTCACCGATCAATTCTTTCCCACTCGATCTGAGATCGTATTCACCCCCGGCGATGCCGACCTTGTAACCATCGACCTTTTTATTACCGG
>JAEEZH010000109.1 GCA_016288495.1 Lachnospiraceae bacterium | reverse complement strand
TGCTCCTGGGGGATATGGTCATATCAATAGATTGTGCCAAAAGACAGGCTGAAAGGTTCGGGCATACATTATATAGAGAAATTGCTTTTCTTATTGCTCATAGTGTGTTACACTTAATAGGCTATGACAATATGGTGCCGCAGGATGAAAGGCCCATGTTTGAAAAACAGGACATGGTGTTGGAGCGGCTTGCCATTACAAGAGATTGATTTTCGAGGTATTTATAAAATGAAGGGTTTAAAGAGGATCATATTGCCCGCAGTGCTTGCGGGAGCTGTTCTTGCGGGCTGTAACGGGGCAGCCGCACCCCAGCCGGGAGCGGATGCTTTCGAGGAGGGGCCAGTTGAGGATGTGAATGCATACGCCGAATTTGAGGAGAGCATAGAGAAAAAGGAGATCACCCCGGACGAGGATAAGGGACGTACGGACTACGGTAAGGAGAGAGAGAGAAAGGACGGCAAGGTCAGGAGCTATCTCACCGGGAAATGGGTGGATGAGAGCGTGGGCGACCACAGACCCATAGCCGTCATGCTGAACAATATAAAAGAGGCCCAGCCCATGAGTGGAGTGTCTGCGGCAGACGTGCTCTACGAGTGTGTGGTTGAGGGATCCCTGACCCGTATGATGGGCATATTTGAGAATTACAAGGATCTGGACAAGATAGGTTCGGTGAGATCCTGCCGTAATTATTTTGTATATTACGCTTTGGAATATGACGCCATTTACGCTCATTACGGCCAGGCGGCGTACGCCGTGCCCCTTCTGGAGTCGGACTATGTGGACAATCTGAGCGGTCTTTCCAATATCGGCGGCATAGTGTTTTACCGCACTTCGGACCGTGTGGCTCCCCACAATGCCTACGCCTCCGCAAAGGGTATAGATGCAGGTATCGAAAAGCTGGGATACCGTACCACCTACAGGGATGATTATAAGGGAAAATTCACCTTCGCCAGGGATGACGAGGTGGTGGTTCCTGATTCTTCCGACTCTTATGATGCAAAGGTGATAAAGCCGGGCTATCTCATAAACAAGCCCTGGTTCGAATACAATGAAGAGGACTGCAAATATTACAGATATCAGTATGACGGTCCCCAGATCGACGACGTGAACGGCCAGCAGCTGGCAGTGGACAATCTGATCCTCCAGTATTCGGTATGGGAGCAGATCGACGATAAGGGTTATCTCAGCTTCGACTGCCATTCCGGCGGCAAGATGACCTATATCACCCACGGCAAAGCCATCGACGGCGCATGGATCCGTTATGACGGAGATCAGGGCTCAGTCAGGTATTATGACCCTGAGGGCAATGAGATAATCGTAAATCAGGGCAAGACCTGGATCTGCATTATCCAGGATTCCAACGGAGATAAAGTTGAAATCAATTAAATGAAAAAGAGATCTTCCGGGAAGAATAATTTTATAATCCAGGGAGGTATTTTGGGCATTGCGGGTATTCTGACCCGTATTATAGGTATGTTTTACCGCATACCTGTCACGAATATCATAGGTCCTAAAGGAAACGGATATTATGCGGCAGCATATCAGATCTATACGATCATGCTGCTGATATCTTCTTACTCCCTTCCGCTGGCGGTTTCTAAGCTGGTAAGTGCCAGGGTGGGAGCCGGGGAATACAAAAACGCCGACCGTATTTTCAGGGGTGCCTTCAGGTTCGCTCTGTTTACGGGCGGTTTTGTTTGTCTTCTGATCCTTTTCGGCGCAGACTTTTTTGCCGCAAAGGTGATGAGCGAATCCATGTCCGGCATCGCCCTCAAGGTGTTTGCCCCTACCCTTCTGACAGTGGCCCTGATGGGTGTGATCAGAGGATATTTCCAGGGTATGGGCACCATGATCCCCACAGCGGTCTCCCAGATAGTGGAGCAGATAGTCAACGCCGTGGTCAGCATTGTTGCAGCCAAATTCCTGTTTGAATACGGGACCCGGGTCGGAGCGCTTTTACAGAACGACAATTATTCCGCAGCCTACGGCGCGGCAGGCAGTTCACTGGGGACCGGAGCCGGCGCCCTGGCCGGTTTTCTCCTGCTTTCCCTGATGCTCCTTAGGGAGAGCCATACCCTTAAGAAAAAACAGAAGGCCGAGATATCGAGGAGGATGGAGCCCTACAGCGACATCGTCCGTATCCTTTTGCTGACCATAGTTCCGGTGATACTGAGCACTGCGGTATACAATGTGGGCGAGCTTTTATCCAATTCGGTGTTCAACAGGATCATGACCCTTAAGGGCTTCGGCGATACCAAGTCCTATACCTGGGGCGTGTATTCCGGCGAGTACAAGGTGATGCTGAATGTGCCCATCGCCCTTTCCAACGCCATGTGTTCCTCCGTGGTCCCCGCCCTTACAGCCTGTATGGCGATGAAGGATATAAAAGGGGCAAAGCGCAAGATCTCACAGGTTATGAGATTTATGATGCTCCTGGCCTTCCCCTGCGCCGCAGGACTGGGAGTGTTGGCCCGTCCCATAATGGCCATGCTGTTCAAGGACGGCTATGATCTGGCTGCAGGGCTTATGCATTTCGGATGCATCAATATCATCCTTTATTCCGTATCCACTTTGTCAAACGGCATACTTCAGGGAATAAACAAAATGAGCATCCCTGTGAGAAACGCAGTGCTTTCTCTGATAGTCCAGATGGCCGTGCTCATCTGTCTTTTGAATTTTACCGGACTGGGGATATACTCTGTCATATTAGCCAATTTCTGTTTCGCCTTTTCCATGAGTCTTTTAAATCATCTGGCCATCAGAAAATATATCCGCTACAGACAGGAAGCCTTCAAGACCTTTATCATGCCGGGGATCTGTACCGTTATCATGGCCCTGGTGGTGTTTGTGGTATCCAAGATAATGGATCTTATATCAGGCAATATCCCCAATGTGATCATATCCATGACAGTGGGCTTCTTTGTGTATATGTTCCTCATCATCCGGTTAAGGGTCATAACCGTGAGAGAGTTAAAGAGCTTCAAGATGGGAGCCTTTATCGCGGCTTTTCTGAAGATGTCCGACGAGGAGCTTTATGAGTAGGCGCATAGCCGTAATAGGCGGTGGAGCCTCCGGGATATTTGCGGCTCTCGGAGCAAAGAGGGCGGGAGCCTTTGTCACCTTGTTCGAGCGAAACGACAGGGTGGGGAAAAAACTGCTGATGACGGGGAACGGCAGGTGCAATTTTACAAACAGAGCGTTGCTGTCGGGGGACGCTTATAAAGAGTATTATCCCGGCGGGGCATCCCTGGCCCGCAGTGTGATAAGCCGGTTTACGGCAGAGGATACATTGGAGCTCTTCAAAGCCTCGGGGATAATGGTCTGTGAAAAAGAAGGGTATTATTATCCTTATTCCGACCACGCCTCATCGGTGAGGGATGCCCTGGAGCTTTTGATCAAAAGAGAAGATATAAATATATCCACAGCCATGAAGGTTACCGGGATAAATATCCTGCCCGGGGACAAAGGCTTTGAACTGACCATGTGCAAAGAGGACGGCGTGATGCACAGGGAGATCTTTGACCGTTGTATCATGGCCTGCGGCAGCAGAGCCTGTCCGGATACGGGCTCCGACGGCTTTGGATACAAGCTTTGCAAAAAGCTGGGGATCCCTGTGACAAAGCCGTATCCGGCGCTGACCAGATGCTGCTTTGAAAACGATCCTCTGTCCCTGGCGGCGGGGGTCAGGTGCGACAGCCATGTCACTCTGGTGATAGACGGGAAAAAGGCGCTCTCCGATTCGGGACGGCTTCAGATCCTTAAGGATGCCATATCCGGGATAGTGGTCTTCCAGCTTTCCGGCAGGGCCATAAGGGCCTTTGAGGAGGGCAGGGAAGTATCCTTCATGCTGGATCTGTATCCCGGTGCAAAAGCCGACGGGTTTGAGGAGCTTCTCAGGACCCGCATAGATGAACTTGGCGGCCTTTGTGTCGCTGATCTGTTTACGGGGATCTTTGTAAAGCCTCTTGCACAGGCTGTATTAAAAAAGGCCGGGATCGGTGATACTTACGCTTTGGCATCCGATCTCGGTGAAAATGAGATCAAGGCTCTTGACCGTGCTGTCAGAGCTTATGAAATAAAAATGAGCGGTCATGGCTCTTTTGCACAGTGTCAGGTGTGCAGCGGCGGGATCGACACGGACGCAGTGGATGAGGACCTTATGATACGCTCTGTTCCGGGGCTGTATGCCTGCGGTGAACTTTTGGACGTGGACGGCATCTGCGGAGGCTATAATCTCCAGTTTGCCATATCGTCGGGGATGACGGCCGGACTGTCTGCCGGATTGTCTGCCGGACATTGACATATCGGAGGAGGGAAAATGGACAATCAGAAATACAAAGAAATCCTTGACAATGTGTCAAAGGTAATAGTGGGCAAGGAGGATGTTATTACCTATTGTCTGGTGGCCCTGGTGGCAGGAGGACATGTGCTTCTGGAGGATGTGCCCGGCACGGGTAAGACCGTTCTGGCAAAGTCCATAGCCCGGTCCTTCAATATGGATTTTTCCAGGATCCAGTTTACGCCGGATCTTTTGCCCGGTGATATCACGGGCCTTAACGTATGGCATTCCCAGAAAAGCGAATTTGAATTCATACCGGGACCTGTTTTTACAAACATCCTGCTGGCTGACGAGATCAACCGTGCCACTCCCAGGACCCAGGCGGGTCTTCTGGAGTGTATGCAGGAAAACCAGGTGACAGTGGACTCCGTTACCAGATTTCTTCCGGAGCCCTTTTTTGTAATAGCCACACAGAATCCCGTGGAGACCTCCGGTACCTTTCCCCTTCCCGAGGCCCAGCTGGACCGATTTCTGATGAAGCTTTCTATGGGCTTTCCGGATCAGGAAGCGGAGATGAAAATACTGCAGCGCTTCATGCATGACCACGTGATTGAGGATCTGGCCTCCGTGGCGGGAGGA
>JAEEZH010000108.1 GCA_016288495.1 Lachnospiraceae bacterium | reverse complement strand
AATTCCGAATTTGAAGCTCTGGTGAAGCTTCCTGTTTTCAAGACACGCTTCCAGGTGAAGATGCTTCAGCTGTTATACGGACCTCTGGTGACAAAACAAAAGCCTAAGGAAGGACTGGATATTAACACCATTCAGCTTTCATCGGCACATTCAAAGAACGGTAAGATCACAGTGCTGGAGTATAAGCCCTATCCTGCACCTGAAGATCTGCCTTCGGTGATCTTTTTCCACGGCGGAGCGGATCTGTTTCCGGCCCTGCCCTATCACTATAAGCTGTCCGAAAAGATCGCACTCAACCTGCCCTGCAAAGTTTTTCTGGTGATGCATGATCTGGCTCCGAAGTACAATCCTCCGACGCAGATACTTGAGGCGATGGAGGTTTATCGGCAGCTTACGGAAGAGCTTTCATACGGCGTCCGCCCGGAAAAACTTGCGATAATGGGGGACAGCTCGGGAGGTACCATGACGGCTGCCATCGCCCTTCACGGCAGAGACGGACTGATCAGCGCGCCCAAAGGACAGCTTCTTTTATATCCCAGCCTTGATATGAGATATGATACTCCTTCCATGAAGAAGTATACCGATGTCCCCATTGTCAATGCGGATGCCATAGATTCCTACAGGAAGATCGTCAGATCCGACTGGTCGGAGGGGAACAAATATTATATGTCCCCGACGGAAGCCGAGTCATTTGAAGGCCTGTGTGATGCATATATAGAGACCACGGAATTTGACGCACTTCATGATGAGGGCGTGGAGTATGCCAAAAAGCTTAAGGCTGCCGGAGTCCGGGTATTGCTGAATGAGACAAAGGGGACGGTTCATTCCTTTGACATGGCCGATAACAGCACTATAGTGGAAGAAGCTGTGAAAAAAAGGATAAGCTTTTTGAAGGACCTGTTCCGGAACTGAGTTGTTCAGTCCGGGATCTGATATGACCGGACATTGAGAAGGTGAGGGATCATGAACATTCCTGTTTTTGGAAAAAAAGCTGCTGTGAAAAAAAGTACTGTCCCGGCCGGAAAAAAGCCTGTGATCAAATGCAGTATCTGCAACGGGGAGCAGGTGGCGGGTTTCAGGGATCTGCATTCCGGAGCCTTTGAAGAAGTGATGCTGATAAGAAATACTTCGGATCTGGATGCCTTTAAGTCCCGATACGGGATCACGGGGGATATGGAAAAGATATATTAATATGCACTTGACATAAGAGTGCTTATGTTATAAAATCTCAATGTTGCCCGTTTGAAAAGGGACAGCGGTTTGTGCGCTTAGCTCAGCTGGATAGAGCGTTTGGCTACGGACCAAAAGGTCGGGGGTTCGAATCCTCTAGCGCACGGTCAAGATAAGAAAAAGGATGCCCAGGCATCCTTTTTCTTATTTGTCTTATGTATGATCTTTTCCTGAAGTTTACTCCAGTGACTGGGTGACAGGCACCGCATTCTTTTTCTCATAGCAGGAGAATATCTTGTCGATTTCTTTTTTGTCAGGTTTTTTGGACAGAAGCGATACGACAGGTACTATCACAAGTCCCGCCAGCATGACAAAGGCTCCTGCATTTATGGGTGACTGCAAAAGTGCGGGAAGAGTACTCCTGAAAAGCATGTTGTAGATCATGAACAGGGCACCGAAGATAAAGCAGGCATAACAGCCCGATCTGGTGGTACGCTTCCAATAGAGGCCGTACAGGAAGGGTGCCAGGAAGGCACCGGCCATGGCGCCCCAGGATACGCCCATGAGCTGGGCTATGAAGGTCACGCTTGAGCGGTACTGGACGATGGCGAGCACTACTGAGATGGCGATGAATACGACGATGAGGATCCTGATCCAGAGCACCTGCTTTTTGTCATTCATGTCCTTGATGATGGTTCCCTTTATAAAGTCAATGGTCAGAGTGGAACTGGAGGTCATGACCAGGGAAGAAAGGGTGGACATGGAAGCCGAAAGTACCAGGATCACCACCAGGCCGATCAGGACAGGGCTCAGATTTGAAAGCATGGCGGGAATAATGGAATCGTACCCGTTTGCAGCTATGTCTACCGAATCCTCAAAGAGTCTACCGAATCCTCCCAGGAAATAACAGCCTCCCGCAACCACTCCGGCAAAGAGGGTGGAGATGACGGTTCCCTTGGTTATGTTTTTCTCTGATTTAATAGCATAGAATTTCTGGACCATCTGAGGCAGTCCCCAGGTTCCCAGGGATGTGAGGATCACTACGCCCAGAAGGTTCAGGGGATCGGGTCCGAAGAAGGAGTTGAACACTCCGGGGGTGGTGCTGACGGTATCGTCCGATATCTGAGCCAGACCGTTGAGGGCTTCCATAAAGCCGCCCTTTGAATTGAGTACGGCCAGAATGACGGCGATGATGCCGAAGAGCATGATTATTCCCTGGATAAAGTCGTTGATAGCAGTAGCCATGTAACCGCCTGCGATGACATAGACTCCCGTCAGTACCGCCATGATGATGATACAGAAGGTGTAATCGATGTTGAAGGCCATACCGAAAAGTCTGGAGAGACCGTTATAAAGAGATGCGGTGTAGGGGATCATGAAGATGAACACTATCACCGAGGCAAATATACGAAGGCCGTTGGAATTAAACCTCTGTCCGAAAAATTCCGGCATGGTGGCGGAGTTAAGGTGCTGTGACATGATCCTGGTACGTCTGCCCAGGACTCTCCATGCCAGCATGGAACCCAGAAGTGCATTTCCTATACCGATCCAGGTGGATGCGATACCGTATTTCCAGCCAAACTGTCCGGCGTAGCCTACAAAGATGACCGCGCTGAAGTAGCTGGTGCCGTAGGCAAAGGCGGTCAGCCAGGGACCTACGCTTCTGCCTCCGAGAATAAATCCATTGACGTCGGTAGCGTGTTTGCGGCAGTAAAAGCCCACTCCGAGCATAACGGAAAAGAACAATAAGAGCATTATTACCTTGATTACCATAAAAAAACCTCCGAATCTGTTTTGCAAATAAAACATGCAAGAGAGATTTTACCACTTTAAAGCGGTGATGTAAATACCCGTTTATCAACACTTTTTTTACACGGATTTTGGGAAAGTGATATAATATCAGAGCTTGGAAAAAAGGATCTTTGATCAGGGAGGTCTGACATGATGGATGAACGCTTCTCGAGAACCGGGCTTTTACTGGGTGAGGCCGGGATGGATAAACTGGAAAAAGCAAGAGTTGCAGTCTTTGGGATAGGCGGTGTGGGCGGACACCTTTCGGAGGCGCTGGCCCGCGCTGGGATAGGTGAAATAGATATCATAGATAAGGATGTGGTTGACATAACTAATATAAACCGCCAGCTTTATGCCTTTTCATCCACGGTGGGAAGGTATAAGGTCGATGTGGCCAAAGAGAGGATCCTTGACATCAATCCCCAATGCCGGGTAAATGTATTCAGGACTTTTGTGCTGCCGGATACCATAAATGAGTTTGATCTTACCTCATATGATTATGTGGCTGATGCCATAGATACGGTCACCGGTAAGCTCTGTATCATAGAAGCGGCCCAAAAGGCGGGCACTCCCGTCATCTCGGCCATGGGGGCGGGGAATAAACTGGATCCGTCCGCATTTGAGGTGACCGATATATACAGGACGACAGGCTGCCCCCTTGCCAGGGTCATGCGAAGGGAATGCAAAAAAAGGGGACTTGGTCCTTTTAAATGCGTGTATTCAAAAGAAAAACCGGTACTGACTACTGCGGATTTTCCGGCTTCCGTCTCTTTTGTACCCCCGGTGGCAGGTCTTATAATGGCCGGTGAGATCGTTAAGGATATTGCAGGTAATAAATGATGTATAACAAAAGGAGCTGTCAAAGGGCAGCTCCTTTATGTGTCGAGTAATCTTCTGATGTCCGTATCAGACGGACATGTCAAAATTCCCCCCGACCCCGGGATTTACCGAAAGTTCTAACATCTTTGCCATATCGGCTCCGTTCTGCTCAAAGGTGTCGAGGGACTTCGACAGCATAGCCGTGCCAAAGTCACTCATGAGCTTGTCCTGAGCCATGACCATGGACAAGGAAGCTATATCCGGCATTGCCAAAGAAGTAACATCCATGTTTTTACCCTCCTTTCGAATTTTCGGTGTATTAATGATAACATGAAACGCTTTTTTGCGCAATTGTCCGGAACACTGTCCGTATTGCCCCCCGCGGATTGTACTGTATTTAAAACATCGCTTGTATGTGGCTTTTATTTATGCTATTATCTTTTCGGTTGTATTGTATCCGGAGGTCTTCTTTTTTGAGGGCCGGGCCGGAATGATAACAAAGGAGAAAAGAGATGAAAGACAATATTCAAAGCGATACTTTTGAGCTCGCGCTGGCTGCACTGTTCACTGCCATTATAATCATAATGGCTTACACTCCCTTAGGCTATATCCCCCTTGTGGTGATCAACGCCACCATCATCCATATCCCGGTGATCCTGGGAGCTCTGTTTATGGGTCCTAAAAAGGGAGCTTTTCTGGGATTTGTATTCGGGATCACCAGCTTCCTAAAGAATACCCTTACCCCTGCCACCGCTTCGGCCTTCGTATTTTCACCGGTGATAGCATATCAGACGGTGGGTGTTTCCGGCATATTTAAAAGTGCATTTATCTGTTTTGTCCCCAGGATACTGGTGGGCGTAGTGCCCTGTCTGGTGTATGCCTTTATCAAAAAGTTTAAAACGGGAAAGGCCGGGACGGCCGTCGGACTGGCCCTGGCCGGATTTTTCGGTGCTTTCACCAACACGGTGCTTGTAATGGGCGGTATCTTTGTGCTCTACAGGGACGCATATGCAGAGGCTACAAATGTGGCCGCGGAAAAAGTGATCGACGTTATCATGGGTGTGGTAACATTTAATGGGATCATAGAGGCTGCCCTGGCCGCTGTGCTTATCTGTGGTATTGGAGCCGCTCTTACGGCGGTAAAGCCGGTCAAGTCGGATTATACCGCCTCTGCCTGACTGCTGCATTTTCGGGTGAAGGAGTAAATCTGTCAGGAGGGGGATGAGCAGATGATTCTTGCTATAGATATAGGTAATACTAATATTGTTATCGGCTGTATTGAGGATGAGAATATCCTTTTTGTGGAGAGGATATCCACCGATGTGCTCAAGACCGAACTGGAGTATGTGGTTCAGATAGACGCTGTGCTTGATCTGCATGAGATAGACAAGCGGCAGATCTCAGGGAGCATAGTATCTTCTGTGGTGCCGCCTTTGAACAGGGTGATCAGGACTGCCATAGAAAAGTTTTTCGGCCATACTCCGCTCATAGTGGGGCCCGGACTGAAGACAGGACTCAACATCCTTATGGATGCACCGGCCACGGTGGGCGCCGATCTCATCGTGAACGCGGTGGCGGGTATGCGCTGTTACGGTGCTCCGCTGATCATGATAGATATGGGGACCGCTACCACGGTTTCGGTACTTGACGAGGGCAAAAATTATGTGGGTGGTATGATCCTTCCCGGAGTCAGGGTTTCTTTGGATTCCCTGGTCAACCGTACCTCACAGCTGCCCAGGATAGCGCTTGAGGTTCCCTCAAAAATGATAGGGAAAAACACCATAGACTGTATGAAAGGTGGAATTATCGTAGGACAGGCTTCGGCTATGGACGGTATAATAGACCGGATGTGGGAGGAGCTTGGCTATGAGACAAAGGTGGTGGCCACAGGGGGGCTGGCTCCGGCTGTCATACCTTCGTGCAGACATGAGATAATAATAGATAATGAGCTTACGCTTAAGGGACTGGGCTTTATCTATGAAAAGAATGTTTCAAAATAAGATGATCTTTCAAGTCATTCTGAATGAAAAATCTTAGAGGAGGTATTGGGTATCATGAACAGGATAAAGGATAAGAGGATAGTACTCGGCGTCACCGGTTCCATTGCCGCATACAAGGCTGCGTCCCTTTGCAGTATGCTTGTGAAGCAGGGGGCCAGGGTTACGGTT
>JAEEZH010000107.1 GCA_016288495.1 Lachnospiraceae bacterium | reverse complement strand
TGTCCTCAGGACGGATCCCGTCCTTTAATACGCTCCGCAGCACGCCGTTCACAAAACCCTTGAGGGAAGGAGAGACCCGCTTCGCCGTAAGTGCCACTGCCTCGTTTATGGCCGCATAGGAAGGGACTCCCTCCATAAACTTGAGCTGATACGTTCCCATCCGCAGGATCTGACGTACAGTGCCCTTCATCTTTTGGGAGGGGGACTTCAGCTGCCTCGAAATGATATGATCCAACGTCAGCTGTCTTTCCACCACGCCCTCGCACAGGGCTCTGATGAAATTCCTCTGCTGACGGTCCGGCCCTTTCTTCTCAAAGCATTCTTCTATCGCCATATTTAAAAACTTTCCCTTTGACACCTCAATGAGAATGTCAAGGGAAAGTTCTCTTTCATTTATCTTTGGTCCCGCAAACTGTGTTTTTTTCAAGTCTGTATCCTCTCAAAAATTCTGCAGTACTCATTCTTTTTTTGCCTTCCATCTGGAGCTGGAAGACTCTCAGGGCCCCGTCAAGCGTAAGTATGTCAAAGCTTTCCGGGCTGATATCTATGATGGTCCCCACCGAGGTGCCCGATTCGATGTCCACGGCGTGGGCATCCACCGGTTCGGCGTTCCATATCTTCAGGATCTTACCGGAAAGGCTGGTATAGGCTCCGGGCCATGGATTGTACGCCCTTATCACCCGGTCCAGTTCTCCCGCTGTCTTTGAAAAATCAAGACAGCCCATTTCCTTTTTAAGAAGACCCGCATAGGAGGATGCTTCTTCATCCTGGGGGGTGTATCCGGCCTGACCCTTTTCTATCGCTTCGAGAGTATCCACCAGCAGTGAGGCTCCGGCCACGGAAAGCTTCTCAAGAAGGGTCTCACCCGTATCGTCCGCCGCTATGGAAACCTGGGTCTGGGAAATGATATCTCCCGTATCCAGCCCCTCGTCCATCTTCATTATGGTGACTCCGGTTATATCTTCACCGTCCAGTATGGCTCTTTGAATGGGAGCAGCCCCCCTGTATTTCGGCAGCAGCGAAGCATGTACATTGATGCAGCCCTTCGCAGGCATCTCAAGGATCTCCTTGCTCAGGATCTGTCCGAAAGCGGCCACCACAAATATATCCGCATCATATCTCTTAAGATACTCCACAGCCTCCTCATCCTTGATCCGGACAGGCTGAAACACAGGTATGCCGCATTCGAGCGCCACCTCCTTTACAGGTGAAAAGCTTATCTTTTTTCCACGGCCCTTTTCCCGATCCGGCTGGGTCAGTACCAGCACTATATCATGACCGTTCCTTATCAGTTCCCTCAGGGAAACCGCCGCATATTCCGGCGTTCCCATAAAAACTATCTTCATCCGTCACTCCTCCGCCTCTACGTCCCTTAAGGGGCCTTCGGCTTTTTCCACATATAAATGTCCGTCCAGATGGTCCAGCTCGTGGCAGATACATCTGGCAAGAAGATCGTGGGCCTCAACCTCGCAGTCATTCATATCACGATCCTTATACAAAGCTTTTACAAAGGTAGGCCTGGTGACATCCGCCACCTTGCCCGGAACCGACAGACAGCCTTCCTGGGCCGAATCCGCCCCGGAGCTTTCGGTGATCACGGGATTGATCATTATGAGCGGTTCCATCTTATCCTCATCCGTGGATACATCGATCACCACAAGACGGCGCAGCACTCCCACCTGGGGAGCAGCCAGCCCCACGCCCTGGGCGTCATACATGGTCTCCAGCATGTCATCTATCAAAACACTTATCTTTTCCGTCATCTCGGTAACCGGACGACAGGTCTTCGATAAGATATCATCTCCCATTTTTCTGATCTGCCTTATAGCCATTCCAATCTCCTTTCAGGCCTTTGTCAACTTTTTGATGATATAATACCCCTGTACAAAAGTCAAGGATTAAACATATATCCCCACTTGCATGAAAACATGAAATAATATATAGTGGGTAAGGCAAATTTAATCATCATAAACACAAGGAGCCAAAATGGACAGAGAAAAGATAAAGCAGGCCACACTTATGTTTCTCGAAGCGATAGGTGAGGACACGGACAGACCCGGCTTAAAGGACACCCCCGAAAGAGTCGCAAACATGTGTGAAGAGCTCTTTCAGGGAATGGATACGGATCCTTCCACCCATCTTTGCAAAACCTTCGAGATGGCAGAGCCCGGTCTTGTCATAGAAAAAGAGATAAATTTTTATTCCGTATGCGAGCATCATCTGTTGCCTTTTTTCGGCAACGTCAGCATAGCCTATACCTACACGGATAAGGTGACGGGCTTAAGCAAGCTGGCCCGGACCGTGGAAGTATATGCACGCCGTCCCCAGATCCAGGAGCGGATGACCCGTGAGATCGGGGAAGCCATCATGTCCGGCATAGACGGCTGCACCGGAGTCATGGTGCGTATAGAAGCCGAGCATATGTGTATGTCCATGCGTGGCATAAAAAAGCCGGGGACGAAAACAGTCACCCTGTACGCCTCCGGACGGTTTGAAACAGATATGAAATTAAGGGAGGAGACCCTCGCCTTATTATGATACGATCACGGCGCCTTTTTACAAAAAGGCGCCTGTTTTTACATATTCATGGGATTCATGTTGCAGGTTATCCTGACTTTACCGGAATACTCTTCCGCCTTTGCCAGTTCGTTCATCCTGACCTGGACTTCTTCCAGGAATCCGGTCCGGACGCTCTTCACATAAAGTGTCCTGCGGAACACATCGTTGATATAGGCAATGGAAGCATCCGAAGGACCTATTATCACGGAATGCAGGCTCTTTTCCCCTTCTTTTTCCCCGGAATCTTCCGAAAGCAGAGAACTCATCTCTTCCACGGCTTTTGCCGCATCTTCGGAGACCTTTACCGCAAGTTCCCTGTTCTTTGATTCAAACAGTATCGCCAGAATGTTGGTGATGGGCGGATATTCCAGCATCTGCCTGTAAACTATCTCCCTTTCATAAAACGCCTCATAATCCTGGGCTGCCCCGGCCAGTATATAAGGATCCTTGGGATTGTAGGTCTGTACCACCACATGACCGCTCTTTTGAGCCCTTCCCGCCCTGCCGCAGGCCTGGGTCAGAAGCTGGAAGGTCCGCTCTCCTGCCCGGTAATCGGGGGCGTACAGCGACAGGTCGGCCGCCAGTATCCCCACCGTGGTCACATCCGGGAAGTCATGTCCCTTCACTATCATCTGTGTACCGATAAGGATATCCGCTTCATGATCGCAGAAAGAAGAAAGGATCTTTTCGTAGGAATCCTTTTTTGCCGTGGTATCCCTGTCCATCCTTAGGATCCGGGCTGTGGGAAAAAGCTTTCTGACGGCTATCTCCATAGCCTCGGTCCCCGCCTTCATGACGCCTATATATTTTGATCCGCACTCCGGACACTTCTTATCATATCCGATCTCATATCCGCAGTAATGACACCGCAGCCTGGTGCCGTATTTGGATCCGTGGGCAAACAATGACACATCACAATGAGGACACCGGTATACAAAACCGCAGGCCCTGCAGGATACGAAGCCTGCATATCCCCGCCTGTTAAGGAACAGCATTACCTGCTCACCCTTTGACAGGCTGTCTGCGATATGACCGTACAAAGCCCGGCTGATGGGACTTTTATTCCCCGACAGCAGCTCGTTCCGAAGATCCGCTATCTCCACCGTCGGAAGGGAAGCTCCGGTAGCCCTCTCCTTCAGTCTGTAAAGGGAATACTCCCCGGTCATGGCACGATAATACGACTCCACCGAAGGAGTGGCAGAACCCAGCACCACAGCCGCTCCGCTCATCCTTGCCAGTTCTATGGCTGTTTCCCTGGCGTGATACATGGGTGTCTGTCCGGATTTGTAGCTGTCCTCATGCTCCTCGTCCAGAATGATGAGTCCAAGCTTTGAAAAAGGTGTGAAAAGTGCGGATCTGGGACCGATCATCACATCTATCTCTCCCTGAGCCGCCTTCATGAACCTCTCATATTTTTCCCCGGCGGACAGCTTTGAATTGATAAAGGACACCCTGTCCTTAAAGCGGTCGTAAAAACGCATCATTATCTGATAGGTCAGCGCGATCTCCGGGATCAGCATGATGACCTGTCTGCCGTTTTTGACCATCTCCTGTGCCAGGTTCAGATAGACCTCGGTCTTTCCGGAGCCGGTGATCCCATGTATGAGAGACACCTTTGCTCCTGCCTCTTTCCCCACAGCCGGCTGTTCATCCTCATCCTCCGACAGCACAGGATAAAGTCCGGCATCAGGACCTGTAACCGGATCCGCCAGGATACCGTCCACAGCCGCCTTCTGCTCAGGATTCAAAACAGGCCTGTGACCGGGATCATCCCTGTCCTCCTCACAGTATATGCTGATCTCGCTCCTTTCACAAAGATCATTATCCGCGAGAAAATCGATGACACTCTTGTTTATATTCAGTTTTTCCCTGGCAATATCCTCGGGGATCTCTTTGTCTTCTATGAGGGCACATAAGAGCCTCAGTCTGGCTCTCTGGTTCTTTTTTTCGAAAAAAGCCGTGAACTCGCCGCATTTTTCTTCATCGGCAACAAGCTGCAGATAATGTGTGGTCCTTGGCCTTATCTTTTGTTTGACGGGAAACACGGTACGCAGCGCCGCAGCAAAGGTACAGCCATAGGCCTTTGCCATCCATGCCGCCAGCTTTACCAGCCGGGGCTCCGCCATATCGGAGACCTCGCAAAGCTGGGCTATATTCCTTATCTTTTCCTCGTCTATGGCCGGAACGGACGAAAGGGACACCACATATCCCCTTTTGAGAGCCTTCGCCTTGCCGAAATGCACCATGACCATGGAACCCACACCTATACTGTCCATCATTTCATACGGGATCCTGTACTGAAAGGTGCGGTCCAGGGACACGGCGCTTATATCTATTATGACATCGGCATACATTCAGCAACTCTCCTGCTTTTGCTTCTTCTCATTCATCTGCCTTTAAGCTCCTCCAGCACCTGGGCAATAAGCTCCCTCTCATCCATGTGATGCTTCACGCCCTCTATCTCCTGATAATCCTCATGCCCCTTTCCGGCCAGGACTATCACATCCCCCTTCTTCCCGTTTTCTATCACATATCTGATAGCCTCTTTCCTGTCGGGTATCTCCACGAATTCCCCGTCTGTCTTTTTTATGCCCGTCACTATATCGGCTATGATATCCAGAGGCTTTTCAAATCTGGGATTGTCGGAAGTGATCACCGTCAGATCCGCCAGCTTTCCGGACACCTCTCCCATCTCGAACCTTCGCAGCTTCGACCTGTTGCCTCCGCAGCCGAACACGCTCACCAGCCGTCCCGGCTCATATTCCCTCAGCGTGGTCAGCAGGCTCTCAAGAGCCATGGCGTTATGAGCGTAATCGATCATCAGGGAGAAATCATCGGAAACCCTGACGAATTCGATACGGCCCTTGACCTTTGCCTCTGCTATCGATCTTGTTATGATCTCCTCATCCACTCCAAGGCAATGACATACGGCTATGGCACAAAGGGCATTGTAGACAGAAAACCTGCCGGGCATGTTTACCCTGGCCTTAAGGTCCGTAAGACCCGTCACATGGAAATCCACTCCCAGACTGTCACCCTTATTTATCAGTTCACACTCTCCGGCCTTCAGATCGCATTTATCCGAAAAACCGAAACCGATGATCCTGCAGGTATGATCCTTTATGACCTCCCCCGCCTTTTCATCATCCATGTTTATGATGCCCGTTCTGCACTGCCTGAAGAGCATCCCCTTGCACCTTAGATAATCATCGAAATCCTCATGCTCTCCGGGGCCGATGTGATCCGGGGAAATATTGGTAAAAACCCCTACCTCAAAGGTGATCCCCGCCGTACGGTGCAGCTTAAAGCCCTGTGATGAAGCCTCCATCACCACAGCCTCACAGCCTTCATCGGCCATTTTGGCCAGTGTGGCCTGCAGCACATCCGAATCGGGAGTGGTATTCTTTGAAGGTATATGTTCATCGCCGATGATGGTTTCTATGGTGCCTATAAGTCCCGTCTTTATCCCTGCCGCTTCCAGGACGGATTTGATCATATAGGTGGTGGTGGTCTTTCCCTTAGTGCCGGTAACTCCTATCACCTTAAGTCTTTGATCGGGGTGATCGAACCAGTTGGCGCAAAGCAGCGCCAGGGCCAGCCTGGTATCCTCCACACGGATCACGGCGGCATTTTTCACATCATCCACAGCCTTGGAAGCCACAATAAGTGCGGCTCCCGCTTTATCCGCTTTTGCGGCGCTCATATGGCCGTCAAAATTCATCCCTTCTATGCAGACAAAGATACAGTCTTTTTTCACCTGACGGTCATCCCTGCATATCCCCGCGATCTCCCTGTCATCCACCTGTCCGCTGATCAGTTCGTATCCGATCCCGGATAATAGTTCAGATAATTTTTTCATACTCATAACTCCCTTTACACTACCGATATTGCTCGTCCATCCATTCCTTCCTGTACTTAAGCCATATATGGAGCCATTCCACCTGAGCATCCCAGGATGTATCCTCCATGTAAAAATATATCCTGTTGTTCTGCGGCTCATCCAGCACATCCCACCTCATGAAATTCATGTCGGCCGCACTCCTTATGGCTTCGGCTTTCTGAGGGATCTCCTTCACACACTCATCTATGGCAGCGGATACATCTCCTCTTTTATATACCTCATCCACCTTTTTTGCAAATTCATCCCGCTTAAACATCTGCCTGTACCACTCTTCATATCTCACAGCCCACTCCTGGGGATAGAGATAATCCACTTCCCTTAAATAAGGCTCTTCCACTCCCGCGGTCTGATCCATATCCCAGACAGGTCCCATATACATCTTTCCCTCATCAGCCATCCAGACAGTGTAAAGGCTTCTGGAGGTGGCATCCGTATTTTTCCCGAATTCCTGGATCCAGTAATACACTGCCCAGCTTTCCTGATCTATCAGGGACAGACATTCGTCGGAAGACTCATCCTGGATCTTCAGCATCAGATCATCGGCTATGGAAAAAGCCTTTGCCCTCACAGACTCATCCTTAAGATCCCTCACCTCCACCACATTCGTAAATTCATCCCTGAACAAAAAAGAAGTCAGGGGCAGGGCTTCAGGCCCCGGCATCCCCCAGCGATAAAGGAAATCATGTCCCTGCCTGATATCCACGCTGTTTTCATCTATCCTGACCTTTGAGGCCAGGGAATACACCCCCCTGTAATCCCCGTCGATAAACAGATCCACCTTCCGCAGTTTCGGCGCATATCTGACGCCGCACTTATCAGCCAGATCAAAAAACACCTGATTGCGGAGAAGCGTGCGGTCTATCCCGTCCGCCAGGAGCACCCACTCATCGGATGTCCCCATGGACAGGATATCGGCGATGTTTTCCCAGTAAATGTTATAGGATTTTTTATCCAGCAGCCAGGAAGCGTTTCCATGTCCCCGCATGGACATACTGCCCTTGAGGCCGAAATCCATATTGCGGGAGGTCATCACGCTCTCCCAGCCGTTTTGCAGGGCCAGCTCGTCCGGACAGCTGACCACCATATCTCCGAAGGCCCTTGTCTCATGATCTTCATCCGACTCTACGGTCAGAAGATCTCCCTCTCCGCCTTCAAAGGATATCTCAACACTGGGCAGGGAAGATCTGTATGCCTTCACCACTATGGATCCCATCAAAAGACAAGCCCCGCCGCTCATGTCCAGCTCCAGCTTCTCAAGGGGGCTGTCACAGTCATCCAGAAGCAGAACCGTAAGGCGGCTCATATCAGCCCTGGAAGGCAGAAATATCAGAAATTCCCCATCCTTTTGATACGCTCTCAGATCAAAACTGATGCCCTCATTTTCATCGGCCGGCACCAGTATCCCCGCCACCTCGGAAGCATCTCCGGCTCCCGGCAGGGGCTTTGCAAATATGGCTGAAGACTTTTTATATATGAGAAAGATAAGCCCTGACAGTATTAATAATAAAACAATAAACAACAGTTTTCTTTTCATCGTCAACCGATAGCAGTCAATAATATCATCTGTATATACACGATAAAAAGGTGTGTGCCGCCGGACACACACCCCAAAACAACTTCTTTATCCCAACGCTTTTTTCAGCACCTTTTCCACCTCTCCGGTTTCATAGGGCTTGGTCACATAATCAAAAGCTCCGTCCTTGATGCACTGGATCACCTTGTTTTTCTGACCCACGGCGGTGACCATGAGTACTTTTGCATCAGGATTGATGGCTATGATCTCCTTCATGGACTCTATCCCGTCCAGTACCGGCATGGTGATATCCATGGTGACCAGATCGGGGGACAGTTCCTTATATTTATCGATGCCCTCCTGGCCGTTCACAGCCTCCCCTGCCACGGTATATCCCGCTTCCTCTATGATAGTCCTGAGCATCTTTCTGGATGTACGCGAATCATCTACGATCAAAACTCCTGCCATCATGTACCTCCTTTCGATTCATTTATCAAAAGTGCCGAATCTATGGCTATGACAAAATATATGGTCTCACCCTTTGTCACTATGGGTACGACATAGAATTCCGCCGCATTTATATCCACATTTTTGTCATAGAGCTCCGGAGGAATAAGATCCAGCTCAACGCCCATGGAATAAGTCTCTGTGGTGAACAGACCGTTTATACAGTTCGTAAATTCCGCCACGGCATCAAGCGCATCCATATCAACGGAAGCAAAATCCTCTTTTGCATATACACAGGCCAGAGCCAACAGGGAATCCCCATCTCCCGCAAACCCCGACACGGTATTGTTCATACCGTAAGTTCTCTGACATGCAAAGCGGTCCGCCGAAAGATGACTGCATTTAAAAGCCCGTCTGATATAGACATCCGGATCGATCAGCCTCAGAAAAGTCCTGACTGCTATGGCACAAAGCCTGCCGTACATCATATCCTGATGCGGCAGGAATACATCTACCACCCGAGACACATCCCCGCTTATGAGGGAATCCATCTCCGAATTGGAAAGCTCTTCCTCTTTCTGATATTCCAGAAGAAGCTCATCCAGATCCTCAAGAGTGAACAGTCCCGTGTTGATGGCTGCCTGAAGAAAATGGTAAAAATAATTACCCTGGATGCGCAAAATGGTATTCAGCTCCGAGATGGAAATGTAACCCTTTTCCACAGCCAGATCACCGAATCTGCTGTCGGTAGAAGCCTGAAGGGCATTTATCTCATCCGCCTGGGCAGTGGTCATGAAACCCTCTTTGACGGCGATCATCCCCAGACGGACATACTCCTGCATCATGTCGGCGTATATCCCGTCCAGCCTCTCCTTTGTGATCTTTCCTTTATTCAGTAAGTATTCTCCAAATATCTTATCAAACATTATATTACCCCGGTCACATCTTAAAGAAACTCATCTCCTCGGAAAGTCGGGTAGAAACATCTCTCAAAGCTCCCGCGTTCTGTGCCAGAGTGGTAACGGTAGCTGAAAGCTCTTCCATGGAAGCTCCCGTCTCCTCGCTGCTGGCAGCATTCTCTTCTGATATAGCTGACAGTGAGCCCATGGCGTCAGCCACCACATCCTTGGCAGACACGCAATCCGATGCATTGTCGGCAATAGTCCTCACACTTCTGACTGTCTCCTCTATGTCGGATAACATTCCGTTTACACTCTGTGCCGTATCACTGATGACCTGCTGCTGCTCATTGTTGGTCTTCTGGACATCATTGGCCATATTCACGGCATCCTGTGATTCCTTGAGGAGCCTGTCCATCTCTGAACGGATCTGAGCTGCCGATTCATTGGACTCAGTAGCCAGCTTGCCGATCTCCTCGGCCACTACCGCAAAGCCTCTTCCCGCTTCTCCGGCTCTCGCTGCTTCTATGGATGCATTGAGCGCCAGCAGATTGGTCTGGGAAGCGATATTGGTGATGGATTCCACCATATCGTTGATCACGCCTACGGCATCGGATGTAGCACTGATCCTACCGGTGATATTTCTGATGGCGTCATTCATGTTCTCGGATGATCTCTGAAGCTTCTCAAGAGACTGTGCGGATTCTGTAGATGCCTTCTGCATACGGTCCGCAACTGCCTCCAGCTCGGAAGTGGAATCCTGCACCTGGCTGACCGCATCCGCTATTCGGGCGGTACTCTCGGTAGCGTTCTGTATCTCATCCGCCTGCTGTGTGGCGCCGGTGGCTATCTCCTGAACGGCATTTGATACGCCGTCCACATTCTGGGCTATCTGATCCGACATGCCTGCCAGCTCGTCCGAAGCGTTGCTGACGGAATTGGCACTGCTGACTATATCACCTACTATCTCCCTCAGCTTATCCATAACGGAGTTGGAATGGCGTATGATATCACCCAGCTCATCCTTCCTGTCGGTAAATCCTTTGATCTTGTAGAATTTACCCTCTGCCAGTCCGGCAAGGGATGTATTCACCTCCGTCAGAGGCTCGGTGATGGTCTTTGCATAATGAAGTCCCACCAGAACGCTCACGATGAGGAAGATTACACCAAGGATGATCTGCATGGCTGCCGTCTTGTACATGGTGGCCAGGGCCACTTCCTTTACCCGGCAGGATGCCACTACCCATCCGCTCTTATCCATTTTCTGCCAGGAGATCATCCAGGTATCTCCCATGAAAGGAGCTATATAATCACCTCTGGTGGTGCCTCCCCGGGAATCGGTATAGAAAGGATTCTGATCCTGCTTCTCGGGGTCTTCCGTATCCACTGTCCTTAAAGAATGGGCCACAACGGTACCCGTACGGTCCACCACAACTATCTCCTGCCGGTCCTAGGTAACATATGAAGCCAGCATATCATGAAGGACGGACAGATCATAATTTCTCTGTACTATACCTATGGCCGTGGATCCGTCGGAGCCGATGATGGGAACCGAGATAGTGGTGATCGCCGTACCCGTGGACTTTGATACGATCATATCCGAAATATAATAGGGAGCACCCTTCATGGGCTCGATGAAATACTCACGCTCGGCGACATTCACGGGCTTGCCCACCGTACGCTGTAGCTGCATACCGTCCGTGCCGGATATGGCGGTGGAATTACCGTCGGCCATGCTGGCGTCTATGGCTTCCATCTGATGAAGTATCTTTCCGCCTAAAGAGTCGGGATCTCCGGCTCCGGCATTTGCATTTTCAATATATGTGATGGTAGCAGGAGAGGCCGCCAATGCCTGGAGTGCCTCAATGTTCTCCATATAAATGGTCTCAAGGCTCTCACTCACCAGCGCCGCCTGCGCCGAATTTACCTCATTTGCGCTGCTCGACCCCTGATTTAGGGTATTGATCAGGCTGATCACGGTGAGCGCTATCACCGGAACCGCCACCAGCAAGGTCATGGTAAGCACCAGACTGGTCCTTATCTTCTTCTGACTTCCACCATTCATTTTTGTATCCCCCTGTAATGAAAAAATATGGCTCATAGAGTCACTTAAAGAAATTCTACCATATCTCTTTCATTTTTTCCATACGGCTTTATAAAAAAATCACAAATACCATACGTGCTTCATCTCCATGTTTCCAGACGTATGCGGACGCTTTCCCTGCCCATGTATTCATTCAGTTCCACTCTGAAGATGATCGAGTGTTCATTTCCATCTTCCAGTTCATCACGGATCTTCATGCCGTCCCCAAAGGCCACTGCTTCCAGAGTCACTCCGTCTTTATCGGCAGCCTTTGCAACATATACATTTTGTGAACTGCCTCTCACGGCTCCCCTTGAAAAGGACACGCCGCTTCTTGCAAACAAAGGGGCCGGATTGTCCGTACCAAAGGGTGCCGGCCGCTCCAGTTCACGTGCCAGGTCACTGCTCACGGCGCCAAAGGGAAGCACAGCGTCAAACCTTATCCTTTTTACAAAAGAATCCTCACAAAGACCCGAATCCCCGTTCACGGCTTTTTTGAATTCCTCCACCTTGAGAAGCGCTTCCTCATCATCTTTTGCACTCATGGACATTCCCGCCGCCATGGCATGACCTCCGAATTTCGAAAGCAAATGACTGATCCTGTTCAATGAATCATACATATGATAGGCTTCGATGGATCTGGCCGAACCCTTCACCCCGTCCCTTGATCTGGTGAATACCACGGCAGGATGATAATATTCTTCCTTAAGCCTTCCCGCTATAAGCCCCGCCAGGGATTCATGACAATCCGGCAGGTAGACCACCAGAACATCCGGAAGCTTTTCCTCATTTTCCAGAAGACCCATTGCCCTGTTCATGCCTTCCTTTGTCAGTTCCACCCGCTGGTGATTCAGTTCATCCATTGCATTTGCGATCCTCACAGCCTCCTTCGGATCATCGCAGTCAAAAAGCTTTGCTGCTGTATCTGCGCTGTCTATCCTGCCTGCGGCATTTATCCTGGGGCCTATCACAAAGCCGCAATGATAAACGCTTATGGGACTGCCTTCCTTAAGCCTGCACACATCAAGAAGGGCTCTCATCCCCATATTTTCAGTATAGGTGAGCAGCTTTAACCCCTCCTTTACGATGATCCTGTTTTCTCCCGTAAGAGGCATTACATCCGCCACCGTGGCCAGCGCTGCCATATCCAGATATCTGTACTCGGACAGATCCGTCAGGCTCTTTAACATATACTGGGATATCTTAAAGGCCACTCCCGCTCCGCACAGTCTCTTATACGGATATTCACAGTCTTCCCTCATGGGATCCACAACGGCATCGGCAGGAGGAAGAAGATACTCTTTTTTTCCGTCCGGCAATATCCCCGAATAAGGGATCTCATGATGATCCGTAACCAGATAAGTCATATTGTTATCTTTTGCGTAGACGCACTCATCATATGCGGATATGCCGTTATCGCAGGTGATTATGGTATCCACTCCATCGCTCAGAGCCTCATCGATCAGCCTTTTATTGATCCCGTAATCGTCCTTCACCCTGTGGGGAAGCCTTTGATCGGCTATGATAAGCGAATCGTCGTTATGAACCGCTTTTGCGCAGTCATTTATGAGGGATTTCAAAATATATGAGGAGCACACTCCGTCCACGTCATAATCGCCTATGACACGGATCTTCTTTTTTTCTTTGATCTTTTCCGTAAGTATGGAACAGAGCTTTGCGAAATCCGCCATCAGGCGGCCGTCATGCAGGCTGCCAAGGTCTGCATTTAGATAGGCTTCCATCTCCTCAACAGCCACCCCGCGGTTTGCCATGACTCTGGCAAGCACCGGCGATATGCCAAGTTCCCTGCCTATCTGTGCATAATCTCCCGGTTTTCTTATTTCCAGCCATTCCTGGGCTACACTCATCTTTTTCTCCTTGATCACAAAATTCTCCGTTCAGAACAACCATACCTAATGTCATCCTGAGGCTTTAGCCGAAGGATGACAACAGGTTCATCCAACAAGAGCCCCGGCACAGCCGGAGCTCTTATTTCTCATATCATCCGGATCCATAGATCCGTCGCCGTTCTTATTATGTACCGGCTGTTTTTGGTTTTATTTCCTCTTTCCGCCTGAAGCCGTATTGCCCTTGATCTTTGTCTTGAGCACATACCACAGGGCGCCGGCCACACATACGGATGAGTAAGCACCGCAGATGATACCAACCATAAGAGGAAGTGCGAATTCCTTAACGCTGGTCACACCGAAGTAGTAGATCGAAGCCACCATGATGAAGGTGGTCAGGGATGTGAAGATGGACCTGGTCAGCGTCTGGGTCACTGATCTGTTCACTATCTCGGAAAGCTCGCTTCTCTTGCCTCTCAGATTCTCTCTGATTCGGTCAAAGATAACTATGGTAGCATTTATGGAATAACCGACTATGGTCAGCATACATGCTATGAAGGTGTTGCCCACGGAGATCTTTGCTGCTGCATAGAAGGCCAGTACCACCAGCACGTCATGGAGCAGACACATTACGGAAGATACACCGAAGCGCATATCCTTGAATCTGAAGTAGATGTAAATGAGCATCAGGATGACCGCGATGATGACTGCGATCACGGAATCCGCCTTCATCTCGTTGGAGATTGTGGAGCTGATGGTCTCTGTCTGTATCTGATTCTCGGGTACGGAGAAATTCTTCTCCAGCATTTCGTTAAAGGCTTCTCTCTCTGCCACGGTAAGCGTCCTGGTCTTGAAGATGACCTCATTTGAATCGGCAACCTTTGCCTGCTGTACATTTCCGTCACCGGTGATCTGCTCGATCTCAGGGATAACCTTGGTCTCCAGATCCTCTATGGACATTTCCTCGTTAAAGGTTACATTGGTGGAAGTACCGCCCAGGAACTCAAGTGAGTAATTGAGAGGATTACCGATCCTGGACTGGTTCACGCCCATGAAGATGAAGCCTGAAAGGATGGCAACGATGGATATGATAAAGAAGATACGCTTCTTTCCCACAAAATCGATGCTCCTAAGCTCTTTGGCCTTTCCGTAGAACTTCTCATCACGAAGTCCCAGCTCATAGAAGGCGTCCATTATAGCCCTTGTCACAAACAAAGCAGTGATGACTGAGATCACGATACCAAGGAACAGAGTCTGTGCAAAGCCCTTTACCGTACCTGAACCCTTGATCATAAGGACGATGGCTGCCAGCACAGTGGTCACGTTACCGTCGATGATGGCTGAAAGCGCCTTATCATAACCGTTCTTGATAGCGGCCTTAACTGTCTTGCCGGCTGATATCTCCTCACGGATCCTGGCAAAGATGATAACGTTTGCATCAACGGCCATACCTACTGACAGGATGATACCTGCAATACCGGGAAGGGTAAGGGTGATCCTGAATCCGAGGATCAGCAGGATATCAAGTATGACATAGATCGCAAGTGCCAGCACTGAAGCCGCACCGGGCAGCCAGTATATGGCGATCATGAATATTGCTATGATTATAAATCCGATTATTGCAGCCTTGATGGAAGTCTCGATGGCTGTGGATCCCAGCTGTGCTCCCACCACATTTGAACGCAGCTCCTGAAGCTCTACGTTAAGTCCACCGATACGGATGGTGGATGCCAGTTTGGAAGCGGCGTCAAAGGACTCCATTCCGGTGATCACTGCGGAGCCGTCGGAGATGACCGCCTGAACGGTAGGTACGGAGATGAACTTTCCGTCATAGTAGATACCGATGGTCTCGCCTTTTGAGAATGCCTTTTCGGTAGCTGTGGCAAAGGACTTTGCACCCTCATCGTTAAAGGTAAGGGATACTACGAATTCCTTTTCCTGCACGCCCTTTCCGGAGGTCTGGGTGGTAGCCGTAGCGCCCTTGATCTGTGAACCCTCAATGACGATGGAACCGTCAGCCTTAAGGGAATCTATGGTCTTGCCTTCAGCCAGTACATAGCCCACATTTCCGTCGGCATCTATGCCATAGGAATAGTTGTCGGCTCCCGTGGAATCGGTCTGTGCTATAAAGTAGAGGGTACCGGGATTACCCAGTTCCTCGAGGATGGCATTTGCATCACTCACGCCGGGGATCTCTATATTGATACGGTCCTCGCCTTCCTGATATACCTGAGCCTCGGTACTGTAGTTTTCAACTCTCTGCTGCAGCTTGTAGATGGTATCGCTCATGTCCTCTCTGGAAGGTGTGCCTTCTCCCACCACCTGATAGGTGATGGAAACACCGCCTGCCAGATCCAGGCCCTTCTTGATACCGGAAGCAAGAGGAGTCTTGCCCTCCGGAGCCTTGTCAGCGGCATCATCCGCATCTGCCACATCGGTGCTCACCGAATCTGCGGCCTTGTTGGTCTTGATCGTGTCCACAAAGGTGATATAGCCCACCAGGCCAACCACCAGCAGTACGATGATCAAGGTCAATACTGCTTTGAATTTTTTCATAATATTCTCCTTTCGAAAATATATCCCTTCAGTCGGCCAAAGCCGCTTTGATCATTATTGCACACTCGACGCGCTTT
>JAEEZH010000106.1 GCA_016288495.1 Lachnospiraceae bacterium | reverse complement strand
CTTATGCCCCTTCGCCCCGCTTAAGATGTCCCTTGTGATCTTTGCGTTTTCCTCAGGTGCTCCGCCCTTAAGATCATCCTTTGAACAGGTTTCGAATCCGAAATCTTCAGGCTTTATCACCGAAGATTTGAACCATCCGTCCTTGATCTCACATATCTTTGTAGGTGCCGACAGGGAGATCTCATCCAGCTTATCCATGCCGTAAACCACCATGCCGCGCTTTATCCCCAGGTTCACCAGAACCTGTGCCAGAGGCTCTACCAGATACTCATCATACACGCCCAGAAGCTGCATGGAAGGCGACGCGGGATTGGTAAGCGGTCCCAGGATATTGAAGACCGTCCTGAAGCCCAGTTCCTTTCTGATGGCTCCCACATACTTCATGGATGTATGATACTTCTGTGCAAAGAAGAAGCACATTCCCACTTCCTCAAGAAGCTTTACACACATCTCGGGACTCTGGTCTATCTTTACGCCCAGCGCTTCCAGACAGTCTGCGGTTCCGCACAGGGAAGAGGCGGCACGGTTTCCGTGCTTTGCCACCTTGATCCCTGCTGCGGCAGCCACCAGGGCCGTTGTGGTGGATATGTTAAAGCTTCCCGCATTGTCACCGCCGGTGCCCACTATCTCCAGTACATCCAACCCTGTTTCCACCTTCGTCGCATGATCTCTCATGGCAGCCGCACAGCCTGCGATCTCTGCCGTGGTCTCCGTTCTTGCGCTCTTTGTGGCAAGAGCTGCCAGAAAGGCCGCGTTCTGGGTGGGTGAAGTCTCTCCGCTCATGATCTCGTTCATGACGGTGTAAGCCTCATCATAGCTTAAATCTTCCTTGTTTACGATCTTTACGATTGCTTCCTTGATCATCTCTTTGTCCTCCTTAATTGATCTGCCGGCTCTGTCAGGATCCTTTGTCTGATGTGATTCTCGCACAAAATAAAAAGTCCTTGACAGAGTATAGTCTCTGTCAAGGACGAATAATTATCTACTATCCGCGGTGCCACCTTGATTCGCAAAAAAATCGCGCTCTTAAAGGATACCATCATATCCCCGGCAACTAACGTATGCCTCACGTCAAAGATACTCAGGCCAAAGCCCTTTCCCCATGCCCTCAGCGGCCCATATAAGAAGATGCCCATCCATCCTCACGCATTCCTCATACCATCCGGCTCACACCGTCCCGGACTCGCTGTGGATCTGACCCCGGCGATAAAATGCTTTTTCTTCCGCATCACAGGTTTAAGATATTAAACTGAAAACGATTATACAGAAGTTAAAAATACTTGTCAACAGTTTTTTTATCCAACGGGCTACTCAACCCTGGGTAATCTCGCTATGGATGCCGCGATATCCTCATCCGTGGGTATCACATCGTCCATCTCGCCGTCGTTATACTTCTGGTAAGCCACAAGATCAAAATATCCCGTTCCGGTAAGTCCGAAGACAATGGTCTTTTCCTCGCCGGTCTCCTTGCACTTGAGGGCTTCATCGATAGCCACCCTGATGGCGTGTGAGCTCTCGGGTGCGGGAAGGATACCCTCCACTCTCGCGAACTGCTCCGCTGCCTCAAACACCGAGGTCTGCTCCACGCTGACAGCCTCCATATAACCGTCATGGTAAAGCTGGGACAGGGTGGAACTCATACCGTGGAAACGAAGTCCGCCCGCATGGTTTGCGGAAGGGATAAAGCTGCTTCCCAAAGTATACATCTTGGCCAGGGGACAGATCATTCCGGTGTCGCAGAAATCATAGGCGTAGGTTCCCCGGGTAAAGCTGGGACATGAAGCGGGCTCGACGGCAACTATACGATAGTCCGCCTCACCGCGTAGCTTCTCACCCATAAAGGGAGCGATAAGACCTCCCAGGTTTGAACCGCCGCCTGCGCAGCCTATGATGATGTCCGGATGGATATCATACTTTTTAAGAGCGGCATGAGTCTCCAGTCCGATCACCGACTGATGGAGCAGCACCTGATTCAGGACACTGCCCAGCACATATCTGTAGCCGGGATTCTTTGTGGCCACCTCAACTGCCTCGGATATAGCGCAGCCCAGCGATCCTGTGGTGCCGGGATGCTCAGCCAGTATCTTTTTGCCCACCTCGGTGGTCTCGGAAGGCGAAGGGACCACAGACGCACCGTAGGTCCTCATCACTTCCCTTCTGAAAGGCTTCTGCTCATAGGAGACCTTGACCATGAATACTTTACAGTCCAGATCAAAATAGGAACATGCCATGGAAAGAGCGGTACCCCACTGACCTGCCCCTGTCTCCGTGGTCACGCCCTTGAGGCCCTGCTTCTTTGCATAATAAGCCTGGGCTATGGCCGAGTTCAGCTTATGGGATCCGCTGGTATTGTTCCCCTCGAACTTGTAATAGATCTTTGCGGGAGTCTGAAGCTTCTGCTCGAGGCAGTATGCCCGCACCAGAGGCGAGGGACGGTACATCTTATAAAAATTCCTAATGTCTTCAGGTATCTCTATAAAAGGCGTGGTCTCATCCAGCTCCTGTGCCACCAGTTCCTCACAAAAGATGGGGGAAAGCTCTTCGGCGGTAAGAGGCTGCCCTGTGCCCGGATTCAATAACGGGGCAGGCTTGTTCTTCATGTCCGACCTTAAATTGTACCATGCCTTAGGCATTTCCTCTTCTTCGAGATAGATCTTGTAGGGTATCGTCTTTTCTGTCATGTTGTCTCCTTAATCAATCATTTTTATTTCCGAACGGATACTTATCCGTTTCAGTCCGTGGTCTGTTTTCTCACTTAGCTTTGGCTGTCTGCTTTTTGAATGTCTGTACGCCCTCGATGACAAGGATTATGGCAAGTACGACCATTGCCCCCGCAAAGATGAGCTGGAACCAGTCACCCCATACAGCATCGGGAGTGGATATGATCCCGACCTTTTTGGTTATGGTTATGATAAGGCTTGTCAATGTGGCACAGAGCATGAATACCATGGGGATATAGAACATCTTGTTATTCTTTCCCACTTCACCCAGCCATGCGCATACAGCAAGAAGAGCTATACCTGCAAGAAGCTGGTTGGCTGCACCGAAGAGTCCCCATATGGCGCTGAGCTTCAATCCGCCAAGGATACAGCCCACTACAACCATGAGCAGTGTACCGAACAGAGGATGAGCCAGAAGCTTTCTTGCACCCTTGGCGTCTTCCCAGGTCTTCTCATTATCCTTGAGGAAGAGCTCGGTAAACATGAAACGTGAAAGTCTGGTACCTGTGTCAAGTGAAGTCAGTGCAAATACGGAAACTGCCAGGGTGAGCAGTGCATAGATCGTATTGTAGGTGCTGCTTCCCTCATCCGCAAACATATATGCTATACCTGCACCGAAAGCAGCTGAAGGTGAGCCGAACCCGCCTTCCTTGAATTTCTGGTAAACCATACCTACCGCGATAAGGGAAACTATTCCCAGCGCAGACTCAATGAGCATGGAACCGTATCCGATAGCCTTTGCATCCTTTTCATTGGCCAGCTGTTTGGATGAGGTACCTGTGGATATCAGTGAATGGAAGCCCGAGCAGGCGCCGCAGGCAACGGTGATGAACAAAGCGGGGAACATGGTCCCTGAATCGGTCTGCCATCCGGTGAAAGCAGGGATCGAAAACTCTGCATGGCCCGTGATAGCGGAAACAAGTATACCGACCACAGCCAGTATCATCATCGCATAAAGAAGGAAGCTGGACAGATAATCCCTGGGCTGGAGCAGTATCCAAACGGGTACAAGCGACGCTATGGTAATGTAAAGACCGATAAGAACGATCCATGCGGTCCTGCTGAGTGCCAGACCACAGTTAAGTCCGATAACGGTTATGAGTACTATACCGACGATACCGGCTATTGAAGCGGGCAGGATCGGTACATTAAGCTTATTGGTGGCATATCCGTAGATGATAGCCAGTACAATGAACAGAACAGAGATCATGGCGGTAGCCTGATTTCCCGTGGGATTGGATACGAGCCCGAAAGCTCCGTCCTCAGTAAAGAAAGTACCTGCCACCACATTGACAAAAGATGCTATGACCAGAATGAGCACGAGAAGTGCAAAGATTATGAAGAGTTTTTTGCCCTGACACCCATAGTGTCCTTGATTATCTCTCCAAGTGATTTTCCATCATGTCTTATGGATGCAAAAAGAGAACCGTAGTCCTGCAAGCCACCGAAGAAAATACCTCCGATGATACACCATAAAAATACGGGAACCCATCCGAAGATGGCGGCCTGAATAGGTCCGTTGATGGGGCCTGCTCCGGCTATGGACGAAAAATGATGTCCCATCAGAACCGCAGGCTTGGCTGAGACATAATCCACTCCATCCTCTTTCTCCACTGCAGGGGTCTTTTTCTTGGGATCGATCCCCCACTGCTTCGAAAGCCACGAGCCATAGAACACATAGCCTACGGCCAGCAGTGCGATCGCTGCCACAATGATCAATAATGCTGTCAATTAAATCATCTCCTTTTAAATAAAAATTTTATTTCCGAAGCGAAGCCAGAAGCGTCCCCTCCGGATCCTTTATCAACAGGGATACCATCCATATCACAAGGGCAAGTGCGATAACGGACACTCCCAAAAAGGCATCGTTAAGCATGTCTGCGGCGGCAGGGACAAAATAATCCGCCCCTTCCTCCAGATATCCGGCCACTGCATCCACCATCCACATAAGGGATGCACCCCAGAACATGAATACAAGGGTACTCACTCTGAGTCTCCTGGCTCTTTCATTGGAATACCAGACCACGGTGGATACAACTGCCGCAAATACGGTAATAAGCAATGTCATTTTCCGGCCCTCCTTTTTTTAAGATTCTTCGTCACTGCGTTCCTCAGAATGACAATATCGAAGGTCATCCTGAGGCTTCAGCCGAAGGATCTTTTTCACAAATCACCTTACACTATCTAAGCCTTTGCAATTTCCTTTTTCTCAAGCTTTATAGAAACAAATACCATAACACCCCAGACCAGGGTCACCAGCACAGCCATCCCCACTCCGGAGGTAGCCATTTCATGGAGCACCTCCTGCATTTCGGAAGGGTCCGATGCAGCCGTCAGGAAAGGAAAGAAGGGAACTATCTCCCCATGCCACAAATGCTCGAAGGCAAGAAGCGCCGATCCGCCCCAAAGCATCTTGTTCAGCCATTTCATCTTATCCGAAAAATGAGGGTTCGCCTCCGCCCCCTCAGTCTTTTCAATATTCAGCTCATTTTTCCTTACCGCTGCGGTAAAGAGAGAGGTTACAATCGCTTCCGTCGTCGGTACCAAAAAACATGCCATAATCCTGTCCTCCTTTTTTCAAACACAACTATATGAATCTATCAGTTTTTTATATATTTCGTCAAGAGAACGCCCTGTCTTTTGGGCAAGCTCAAGAGCACTCTCATACTCCGGATACACCTTTTCCAGGTCCCTGAACCTGCAGACCTTTACCATTCCTTCGCCTGCATCCGTCATGACCCTGACGGACTCTCTGGACATCAGGGTCCTGTCGATCTCCTGACGCCTTATACCGATGGTGGTGGTCTCCCTGAAGATCATATACTCCATCTCATCGGCCTTATCCCGGTCTGTGATCACGGTCAGCAGCCATCCCGGCCTGTTTTTCTTCATGTAAACCGGTGTATAATACACATCCCTGGCTCCGGCCTCAAAAAGCTTTCCCATCACATATCCCAGATGTTCTCCGGCGCAGTCGTCGATATTACTCTCCAGCTTTATGATCCGGTCATTTTCCTGTCCTTTTTCAAAAAGAACAGCCCTCAGGATGCTGGGGCGGTCATATGTCCTCTTTCCGGCCCCCATTCCGGTCTTTATCACCTTCATTGTCCCGGGAAGACGATCACCGGTCATGACGGCTGCGGCAAAAGCAGCACCGGTAGGTGTGATCAGCTCTCCCCTGCGATCCGTGATACATATGGGGAGAGAATGACTCTGAACGATATTCATCACCGCGGGAACAGGCACCGGAATGATACCATGCTGACAGCGGACACTTCCGCTTCCCTCACATATCCTTTTTATCACCACTTCATCTATATCAAGATCATCAAAACAGACAGCTGCAGATACTATGTCCACTATGGAATCTATAGCTCCCACCTCATGGAAATGAACCTCTTCCTTCGGCCTGTTATGGGCCTTGGCCTCCGCCTGCGCAAGTATATCAAAGACTCTGACCGCAAGGCTCCGGGCCCGGTCCGTCATATCCAGCGAGTCTATGATGACGTTTATATCCTGCAGATTCCTTCCATGATGGTGATGATGGTGTTCATGATCCGTATGTTCATGATGTTCATGCTCATGGTCAGTATGCGCATGACGGTCATGGTCATGATCTGCATGTGGGTGATGCTCATGGTCATGATCTGCATGTGGGTGACGTTCATGACCATAGAGATAATCCATGTCATGGTCATGGTTCTCATGCTCCTCATCCAGGATCACTTCAAAATCACAGCAGTCGATCCCCG
>JAEEZH010000105.1 GCA_016288495.1 Lachnospiraceae bacterium | reverse complement strand
GCCTTTCGCAGGGCATCCACCAAAGCGGTAGTCTTATCCTTTTGTTTTTGAAACCTTTCACAGTTTTCATTCACTATAAGGGTCACGGCAGTCTGACCCGTAGAATATCCCTGACGGATCATCACATGCCTTACCCTGCCCCGTCCGGTTTCCTCATCGTACGGCGCTATACCCTGTTCATCCATCCAGTCAAGGACAGCCCTCAACAAAGCCCTGTTCTGAGCCGGTCCTATAACGCAGTCCTCCTGCTCCACTATCCTGTGTGAATGGTGGACAAAAAAACCGGCCACACTCCTTTGATCCTTTCCCCTGCCTATTGGATAGACTGCCTTATTCCTGTATCTGTAGGGATCCTCCATACCGATTATGGGCTGAGTGATCTGTTCCAGATAAGATCTGTCCACGCCACCTATATGCTCCAGTGAATCCATTACCCTCTTCTGCTTATACTCCAGCTGGGAAGCATATTCCATATTCTGGAGCTGGCAACCGCCGCATTTTCCAAACACGGGACAGACGGGATCGACCCTTTGGGCAGAAGGCTCCGTCACACAAAGAAGCCTGGCAAAGGCATAGTTTTTTTTCACCTTCATCACGGAGGCTTCCACCAGATCCCCGGGAATGGCTCCCTTTATAAAAAACGGAAAGTTATCAATTTTACCGATACCCTCTCCGTCTTTTCCAAGGTCAGTTATCCTGACGCTTATTATATCGTTCTTTTCATATTGCTTCATATCAACCCATAGTCTTTCTGATATTTGAATCCAGATACCGGTTAAACCCGAGCCAGCCGGATTTACCTGCAGCGTCTCCTGCCTCCAGCGCTTCTCTCATGGTCTCCAGCTTGGCATCCGCATTATCCGCAAAGCTGAGGGCTATAGCCTCGGCTATGGCAGGCTTTTTGGGAGAGCCGAATTCCAGTTCCCCGTGATGTGACAGAATACAGTGAAGCAGTTCGTTTAAAAGACCCTCCGGAAAATCATCCTGCTTTTTCGAATAATCCTTTACCATCTCATAACCCATTACGATATGTCCCAAAAGCTGACCCTCATCCGAATAATCGTTTTCGGGAAAAGGCGTTATCTCCCTCAATTTTCCTATATCGTGACAAAGAGCGGCGCAGATCAGCAGATCCCTGTTGAGATAGGAATAACTCTTAGCCATGGTCTCACAAAAGGCGGTGACTCTCAGGGTATGCTCCAGAAGTCCGCCCATAAAAGCATGGTGGACCGTTTTTGCCGCGGATCTGCTCTTAAAGTCTGCCAGAAGCTCCTTATCATTCACAAATATATCCTGACAGAGCTTTTTGAGATGCTCATCCTGCATCCTTTCAATATATTTAAGAAGCGCCTCATACATCTCATCTATGTCAAATCTGCTGACAGGCACATACTCCGCAGGATCGTACTCACCCTCGTGCGCTTTTCTGACACGCTTGATGTTGAGCTGCATGGCTCCGTTAAACACGGTGACCTCGCCCTTTACATCTATGTAATCCAGCTTGTCAAAATCATCGATGCCGGCATCCTGGGGATCCCAGACCTTTGCATCGAGGGTACCCGTCTTATCCTGAAGCAGAACGTTCAGATATGATTTGCCGTTTTTTGTGGTTGCGCTCTGGACATTGACACACAAATAGATATCGTTTACATTTTCGCCTTCATGCAGTTGCTGTATATACTTCATATTTTTCTCCCGATGACCTTATATTAATTTAAGATTCTTCGCTTCGCTCAGAATGACAAAACAATTTCAGAATGATAAAACACAGACGGATAACCCGTTTACTTCAATGTGGCCAGTTTCACATCAAAGGTCATTTCCGCATAGCCGCCACGGCTGGCCCGAAGGACTGTGACCACAGCATCATCTCCCGGCTGGGCTTTGTTCATCACGTTCTCGTAATCCGCAAAATTTTTGACCTCGCTGGTCCCCACCATGGTGATCACATCGCCGGTCTGCATGCCCACATCCATGGCAGGCGAACCTACCTCCACTTTTGTTACATAGACTCCGTAGGGGATGGACAACGCCTCGTTTGCCTCGGGGGTCACATCCACTCCGTAGATCCCCAGATATGCATGGTCCTGACCGTTAGACATACGCTCTATACTGTTTTTGATATCGGAGATCCCATAAGCCGTGATCAGATTCTCCGCACCGCTTTCCGATGCATCCTGGGTAATGAGTCCGACAGTCCGGCCCTTAAGATCCACCAGTATACCACTGCCCGTTTTACTGCCATAAATATTGGTGGTCAGAACATGCACCGATTTATCCCTCATCTGAATGGATCTGGTGGAAGAAGTCACTATCCCGTATGAGAAAGAATCAAACTCACCAAGGGGAGAGCCCACCGCCACCACAGGCTTTCCCGTCAGGCCGGAACCGGTGGAGATACCGAGCGCTGCGGGTACTATCATTTTTCTGGTGTCTTCTTTTATGACCGACAGATCCACGCCTATTATGGAAAACCCTATATTCGGATCATATTTCTTTTCCGCAGCCTTTACGCCTGTGCCATCCGGCAGGGTTACCCTTATCTCATCCGCATCCTCTATTATGCTCTTTTCCACAAGGATCAGAAGCTCGCGTCTGTTGTCTGCGATCACCAGCCCCGAACCCTGTTTTGACGACTCATATTCCTCGGTAAACCAGTCGGCATCGGAGGATATGGCGCTTACGGGAAGCAGGCTTCTGGCCGCACCCCGGGCCAGCCGGAAAGCTCCTCCGTATATGTGCTCCAGCTCTTCCCCTTCTTCATCGGAGGGCGCGCCGTAGTCATTGTCATCTGTCAGAGCAGTCTGTCCCATCTCACTCTGGTCGATCTTTATATCCACACTTTCACCTTCAGAACCGGAAGACGCATCATAGCTTTCCTGCTCCGAAGTGTCCAGCACCACCGGCTCTGCCTTTGGCTGATAATAATTGTTTTCCAGATGATATACGCCCGCCGTGTAGGAAAGGGCAGCCACCAGACCGAACAAAACACCCAGAAGCACCGCCAGACCGATCCTGGTAAAAAGATCCTTTTTTTCCAACGGCTTCGGTTTAATATGTTCCGTTATAAAACTGGTATTCTTTTGGTCATTCTTATTCATACCTGCCTCCGATCAAACGATCCACCGGTTTATTTCTTTGCTACTGCCACAGTAAAGGTAAATTCCGTGCCGGCCCCTTCTGTGGAAACCACATCTATATTCTCATCATGGGCTTTTATTATTTCCTTGACTATAGCCAGACCAAGTCCCGTTCCTTTTTTGTCCTTGCCTCGGGAGGGATCCGTCTTATAGAACCGGTCAAATACAAGCTTCAGGGAATCCTTGGGAATACCCACTCCGGAATCCTTCACTGAAACGAAAAGCTTTTCTCCCTTTTTGGTAGTCTCTATCTTTATGACTGAATCATCCGGGCTAAATTTGATGGCGTTGTCCAGAAGATTGTAAAACACCTGCTGAAGCTTACCTTCATCACCTCTGACAAACATGGTCTCGTCCGTCAGCACCAGTTCAATACTGATATTCCGCTGCGTACACCTGCCCTCGAAGGTCTCACAGGTCCGCTTTATGGCGGAATTGATATCAAAATCCCGCATCTCCAGTATCAGTCCCCTGACATTGAGATTGTTGAGCGTAAGCAGAGAGTTGGTCAGCTTGGTCAGCCGGTCCGTTTCATTTAAAACGATCCCCAGATATTTCCCGTGCATTTCAGGCGGGATGGTACCGTCTATCATTGCCTCCAGATATCCTCTGATGGAAGTCAGGGGCGACCTGAAATCGTGGGATACGTTTGCTATGAATTTCTTCTGATTGTCCTCGGTCCTGGCTATCTCCGACGCCATAAATCCAAGGGTCTGAGCCAGATAACCCAGCTCGTCATCACTGCGCACCTCCATCTTTTCCTCATAATTACCCTTTGCATATTCCTCCGTCACATAGGTGATCTTTTTCAGAGGCCGGTAAATGAATACCGTAAAGAACGCAAGTATTATGAGTGAAAGGAAAAAGATAATGAGCACCGTGATATAGACCACGTTAAGTATTTCATTTTCGTCATCGATTATGCTGCTTTCGGGGCAGTGCATTATCAGGTATCCCCTGAGCTTAAAACCCGCATGCAAAGGTGCATACACACTGATCATGCTGCGATCAAAATTCCCGTAAAAATCCCCTATCATGTATCCCCGGATCTCAGCGGGATTAAAATCCTCCACCGTGAGCTTCGAATCGCCCAGATTGTTGTCGGCGGTATTCATCACCAGATTTCCGTTTTCATCCACCACCCAGATGGTACAGGAGGTGACCACATCCACAGACTTAAGATACCTGAATACCACATCCCGGGAAGCCCCTCCCATGGCACGTTCACTGGAATAAAATTCGATGAGGGTGGATATCTCACGGTTCAGCTGACGGACTCTTTTTTCGATCAAATGGTTATACAGCAGCCGGTAAGAGACCAGACTCACCGTAAGAAACGAGAGCACCATGAAGATCACATATGCGATTGTAAGCAGATTATAAACGGATCGTCTCTTTTTCATTGTTTAAAATAAGCTATGGTCACTCCCGCATCGCCTTCGCCATATCCGGCCTGCTCAAATTTTTCCACATACTTCACACGCTTAAGATGCTGCCAGACCGCCTTCCTCAAAGCGCCCGTACCCTTACCATGTACTATCCTCACCTGAGTGCTGCCGGCCAGATATACATCGTCCAGATACTTATCCAGAGTCGCTATGGCGTCATCCGTATTCATGCCTATGAGCTTTATCTCCGAGCTTACATTTGCCGCCTTTTCCATCTTCATGCTGCCGATGCCGGATTTCTTTCTTTCCAGGACCACAGGCTTTTTTTCTGCCTTTGGGGTCTCATTGATATAAGCCAGATCCTTTACGTTTACCTGCGACCTGAGTATGCCGCACTGGACAAAAAGATTGCCCCTTGAATCCGGCAAGGTGCTGACGCTTCCGTTTATGTTCATGGTAAGGACTCTGACCTCATCCCCAAGCTTCAGCTTCTGTGGATCCACCTTTCTGATCTCGTCCACCACGGGAAGCTTATCCTTAACGGAGGTCTCCTGAGTCTTTTTCAGACTGTTCCTCAGGCGCTCCCTGTCCTTTTCCATCTTGCGGATATCATCGATACTCCCGTATTTCTGAAAATTGCGTATGGTCTCATCAGCGGTGGCCTTGGCCTCACTCAATATCCTTCTGGCCTCTTCCTTTGCCTGCTCGATTATCCTGTCGCTCTGGTCTTCCAGTTTCTCGGATCTGCTGCGGGACTTATCCTTATAGGACTGGGCCTGACGGCGCATCTCCTGAGCTCTCTCCGTCTCCCGCTCCAGCTCTATCCTGCTCTTTTCAAGCCTGGAAAAAATATCCTCCAGATTCTTATCGCTCTCATCCAGATTTGTTTTTGCCGATTCTATTATGGAATCGGGAAGTCCCAGCCTCTTGCTGATGGCAAAGGCGTTACTCTTGCCGGGGACTCCGATCAGCAGCCTGTACGTAGGGCTTAAGGTCTTAACATCAAATTCACAGGAGCCGTTTACCACCCTCTCGGTAGTCAGCGCAAACACCTTAAGCTCCGAATAATGGGTGGTGGCCATACAAAGGGCACCCTTTCCCAGTATATCCTTCAAAATAGCTATGGCAAGCGCCGCACCTTCCGTGGGATCGGTTCCTGCGCACAGCTCGTCAAAAAGGCACAGGGACTGCTTCGTAGCGCTCTTCAAGATGGCGATGATATTTTTCATATGAGAGGAGAAAGTGGACAGGGACTGCTCGATGGACTGCTCGTCACCTATGTCCGCATATATCTCATCAAAAACCGCCAGCTCACTCATATCCTTTGCGGGGATATGAAGGCCGCTCTGTCCCATGGCGGAGAGCAGACCGCAGGTCTTGAGTGACACGGTCTTGCCGCCGGTGTTCGGGCCGGTGACCACAAGAAGGGAATAATCATCTCCCAGAGTGATATCAACGGGTACCACCTTTGACCTGTCCAGAAGAGGATGCCTTGCTTTCTTTAAAACAATGTGTCTCTCCTTTGAGTAGACCGGCCTCGTGGCGTTCATATCCATAGCCAGCTGTGCCCTAGCAAAAATATGATCGAGACGGATCAGTGTATCATAGTTTATCTGAAGTTCCTCTGTATGCTCAGCCAGCTGAGCCGACAAAGTGGCCAGCACCTTTTCTATCTCCTGAGCCTCAGTGATGCTCAGTTCTTTTAACTCATTATTCAGATTTACCACTGCCGCAGGCTCAATGAACAGGGTGGAACCTGTGGCCGAGCGGTCATGTATCATGCCGGGGACAGAAGCTTTGTGTTCCGATTTCACCGGCAGACAATACCGGTCGCCTCTCATGGTGACCACCGGATCCTGAAGGCAGGTGCGAAGCGGTCCGTTCACCAGCTTGTTCAGCTGTTCCTTTACCCTGTCCCTGGACTGCTTCATCTTACGGCGCACATCCTTAAGCGCCGGGGAAGCGTCGTCCGCGATCT
>JAEEZH010000104.1 GCA_016288495.1 Lachnospiraceae bacterium | reverse complement strand
TGGTAAGGGTCGCAAAGGGGATTGGCGCGATGGATGTATAGATATAGATCTCTATCATCCTGCCTATCAGGATCACGGTTATCAGAATGGATATAATCTTCATGCACATGGATATGACCGCCGTTTCAAGGGCAAGCTGGATAAGCTCCCCTATCTCCATTGCTTCCATGCTGCTCTCTATGGTGCTTATGGTTGATGCAACATCTATGGATGTGTCAGACCCTATCACCCCGGCGGCAGCGCTCACCACATGCTGCCCAACATCAAAGACTGCCATGGTTATCTCAAAGGTATGGGACACCAGATAAATGGCGATCCCTGACTTGAACACCCACTTAAAGAACATCCAGGTATCTACTTCATGCATGTTGTTGCGTTCCGTTATCATGCTGATAAGCTCATAGCAGAGCACAAAGGTAATGATCAGCCCCGCAATCGGTATGATGACCGTGCCTGAAAGATTCTCGATCATGGAAAATATCCCTGAGTTCCACCCCTGTGGGGTCTGTCCTACCTCCGATGCTATGGTGCCGGTCTTTTCATTTACATCCGTGAACATGGTGGTCAGATTGCTTGTGATAAAAGCTTCGAGCATTTCATGTATCTTCTGCTCTATCTCTTCAAATAGATCAAACAAGTCTGCCTCCTCTTTTCATCTTTGAAACGGGAAAGCCCCAAAAGGAGCTTCCCCACAGTGCCTTTGTCTGTTACAATAGGGATCATCCAAAGAGTCCGGAGAGCAGCGGAACAAGAGTTGTTCCGATAAGGGCGACGCCACCGCCGGCCATGAGCTGCTTCATGCCCTGCGATTTCGCGCCCGGATTGTCGTTGCCATACCCTTCCATGAGGTTCACAACGCCCCAAATTCCGAGCCCTGCGCCAAGGGCCACCACGAGTGTCTGGAGCACGTTAACGGCTGAATTGAAGAAAGCCATAATAGTTTTTCCCGAACGCATGTTCGTTTTTGTCTTTACCATGCAGTTCGTTCGGGATTCCTCCTTTTTCTTTTTTCTGCAGGGTAAAGTGCGGCAAATGATTTACCGCTTAAAGTTTCAGTTATCCCGGAAACAAAAAAGCCGCTGAACTGTTGTAATACCAGTACCAGCGGCTTCATAAATGTTTCCTTTTTCCATATTCAGTTTTCGTCGAGAGTCTCTGCAGCATCTTCCTCCGTGAGGCTGATCTCAGTGACTTCCACCTGCTCTTTCTTTCTGAGCCGGAGCCTGTGACTTACATAGGCTTCAATGTCAAAGGCAAGTCTTTCGTCACTGTCAGAGAGCTCTCTATAGCGTTTATGCTTCGTGATATCATATTTGTCCGAAAAGAATGGCCTTACGCCGCGGAGCTGCAGGATGCATTTCCCGCCGTCCATGACCGCCAGTTCATCCCTCGTCATGAGTTCCTTGCCTGTCTTCTGATAATTGGTTCCGTAACTGGGTGAATTCCCACGTGTATCGGACGTGTTATACAGGTCAATGGTCTCTTTACCGAGCATTTCGGACATTTCTTTAAGGGTGGTAGGCTCTTTACCGCCCAGGAATAAGGTTGTGTCGCAGTTCCCTGAAATGGTGTCAGCGTTGTCCTTGTAGATGGACTTTAGCTGGCTCTGCGACTGCAAAATGATGGAAGCCGATATCTCACGGCTTCGTATGGTAGCAATGAGCTTGTCAAAATTCGGTATCTGACCGATATTTGCAAACTCATCAGCAAGGAACCTCACATGTACTGGGAGTCTTCCCTTGTACTTGTCATCTGCCAGCTCGCACAAGAGGTTAAACAACTGGCTGTACATGATGCTGACGATAAAGTTGAAGGTGGCATCTGTATCGGAGATGATGATAAAGAGCGCCGTCTTCTTTTCACCGATGCTCTCAAGGTCCATCTCGTCATAATCTGTAAGGTCCCTCAGTTCCTTGATGTCAAATGGCGCGAGCCTCGCGCCGCAGCTCACAAGTATGGATTTAGCGGTCTTGCCGGCACTTAATTTATATTTTTTATATTGCCGTACCGCAAAGTGGTCAGGGTTCTCTGCCTCAAGGTCATCAAACATCAGATCCACCGCATTTTTAAACGATTCGTCCTCTTCGCGCACCTCGCTGGCATTGATCATGTCAAGAAGCATGGAGAAGTTCTGCTCCTCCTCCGGCGCTTCATACCAGATATAGCCGATGTAAGCCTGATACAGAAGCTTTTCGCTCTTCACCCAGAAATCTTCGGCGGCTTTCTCGCCCTCACCCTTGGTGTTTGCGACCAGCGTGTTCACAAGCTTTAAGATATCTTTCTCGCACTTGATGTAGCGGAAAGGGTTATAGTGCTGGCTCTTCTTGAAATTGATGGTATTTAATACCTTGATGGCATAGCCGCCCTTCTGGAGCATCCGGCCTGTCTCGACCAGGACCTGTCCTTTCGGATCCGTGACCACGTATGACGAATGCATCTGCATGAGCTGCGGTTTTACAAAAAATCTCGTCTTGCCGCTTCCCGAACCGCCTATGATGATGCAGTTCTTATTCCTGGCGAATTTGGGGTTCTTCGGGCGGCTGCTCATGGTAAGCCTCTCTGTCTGTGTGAGAAGGATGTTATTATCCTCATCCTCCGTATCCACAAAAGGCTTTATGTCTTCAGCATTCCCCCACCTTGCGGAACCGTACTCAACGC
>JAEEZH010000103.1 GCA_016288495.1 Lachnospiraceae bacterium | reverse complement strand
ATCTGATGCCTATATCGATATCGATACCTGCTCTCTCATCTACCACTCTGAAGGGGACGGATGAAGGGGTACCGTATTTATTGCCGGTGATCTCCTTTGTATTTACATAGTATACTCTCTGATCCTTAGGAGCCTCACCGCCAAAGGTGAAACGCTTGCCCATGTTCTTGAATACGTCAAGTATGTTTGTGGCAAGATTTCCGCCTGCAAAAATAGAAGGTTCGGTAGATGAATCATAGGTATATTCTCCGGGCTCTGCGCAGAGATCCACGACCTTGCCCTGCTCCACGATGATCATGCACTGTCCGTCCGCAACCGCGATAACGGAACCGTTGGAGATGATGTTGTCCACGCCCTTTGTGTTAGATGATCTGCCTGACACTCTCTTCTGGCCCTTTACCATGAGCGTATCATTTGCAATAGCTTCGCAGTAAAAATATTCTTTCCACTGATCAGCCATTACACCCCCGGCCGCGCCGGTTAAAGCTTTTATCAATCCCATAATTTTCTCCTTTTCCCGATCTACATACATCAGCAAAGGCTCAGAGCCCGGTGATGTTATGTAAACCAAAACATGTTAACACTCCGTCTTCTATAATATCAGATTTTTTATTTATATACTACTTTTTTTTAAAGGAATCTCAGCGGGGGCAAAACCGGCCTGTGAAATAAAGTCAGAAGGTAGGGTCCGCTTATATCCGTCCCTTTCGGGGACACAGAGAAACAGACACTTTCTCGCCCTGGTCATAGCCACATACATGAGCCGTCTCTCCTCCTCTGTCTCCTCCGTATTCCGGGCGCTTTTATACGGAATGTTTCCGCAGATCACATCGGTGATGAATACCGTATCAAACTCCAGACCTTTACTGGCGTGCATTGTCATGAGCCGTATCGAGTCATCCCCGTCTTCATCTTTCCCTTCACGTTCTTTATCATGGTCCTTTTCTTCCATGCGTTCTTTTTCCGTTTCAGCCCCGGCCTGCCCGCCTTTTTCCAGAAACTCTTCTATGGTTTCATATCCTGATGAAAGCCTGAGCAGCTCCTTCTTTACGCCCTCAAAGGATCCGGGATCGATACCCCTTTCTTTTGCATATTCCTTAAGATATCCCTCATAACCTGCGACCCTGAAAATATAAGTAATGGCGGCATAAGGCCTCATATGCTCCATCGCCTTTATGTCATTCATCATTTTTTCAAGATAAGGCTGTGCTCGCCTTCCCTCAAACAGCCCGGCCATTCCTTCGGGGTCAACAGTTTCCGGCACAAGAGTCCTGTCAATATATCGATAGGGTCTGTTCATTATCTTGAGAAAATTTTTCCTGCTCAGATCCCCGGAGACAAGTTTCAGATAGGAGCGTATATCATCTGCGATGAAATGATCTAAAACGCTTCCTTCTTTATTGTTCATTATAAGTCTGTGCCCGTCCTTTTTTAAAAGATCTCCAAGCATGGCACACCTTCTGCGGGTCCTTGACAAAACGGCAAGACTGCCGCTGTGTGCGAGCCGGTATCGAGATATATATTCGGCTTCTTTTTTTATATCCTCAAACTCTAATACGGCTGAAAGGCCATCTTTTTCCTTCACCCCGGAAACCCTTTTATCGAACCTGTTTTTATTGTTTTTGATAAGGGACAGGCTGTGACTGATCACACTGTTTTCGCTCCTGAAATTCTTATCCAGGACTATCCTTACGGCGCCGTTAAAATCATTGTCAAAGCCCAGCATGATGGAAGGCTGTGCACCCCTGAAGGAATATATGCTCTGATCGTCATCACCCACGGCAAAAAGATTTTCATCAGGGCCCAGCAGCAGCTTCACACTGGCGTACTGCAGCGGATCTATATCCTGGAATTCATCGATCATCAGATAGGAAAAACGCCGGGACCACTGCCTTCGCATGTCGCTTCTCCTGACCAGCATCCTGTGGGTCTTTATTATCATGTCGTCAAAATCGGTTTTACCCATGTGCCTTAATTCAGCCTCATAGATCCTCAGGATCTCGGGAAAGAGCTCAATGTCAACCGACCCCGGAACAGATTCCTTATCCAGGGCATGTCTCACCTTATGGCAGCTGATATCCCCGGAGAGGCGCTGTATGAATTCGGCCGGGTCCTGAGTCTGTATATCATACTTTTCCATGATATTCAAAAATATCCGCTGCCTGTCCGTTTCCGTAAGGATACTGCCCGCTCCCATCCCGGATTGCCTGAGTATATTGTAAAAGACCGAATGAAAAGTTCCGAAATGAGGCAAAGCCTCCCCCTGCAAAAGAAGTGCAGCCCTTTGCTGCATTTCCTTCGCCGCTGCTTTTGTAAAAGTTATGACAAGGATTTTGTCGGGAGAAACTCCCAGATCGTTAATGAGATGTGAAATGCGGTGGGTGATCACGAAGGTCTTGCCCGAACCGGGGCCTGCAATGATCATCGCAGGCCCCTTATGGTGCAATATAGCTCTTCTTTGTGCATCCGTACACCGCAGGTTTTCGGTTATATTCAAATACTCCGTTACCTCCTACTGTTTATTCGCCTCCTGCCTGTTCTTGAAATTACCCTTTCCGACGATAATGGCTTTATCGCCGTCAAATTCGACAGTATAATCTTTTTTGCCAAGCTTCATCGGGATGCCGTTGATAGTTGCCGTAACCTTTGTCGCCTTCTTTTTGACGGGATCCACCTTCGCCGTGACCACTGCCTTAGACAGATCGGCCGGCTCTATCATAAAATACACAGGCTGGGTCTTCAGCTCCTTATTAAGCTGTTTGATCAGCTTTTTCTGTTCTTTGGTAGCAGCTTTGACTGCCTTGAAGCTGAGGATAAAGTGCGGCTTCTTCTTATCAGGTACGACATTTCCCGAAGCCGTGGCATTCTTATTGTTCTTAAATTTGGGTGCAGGCAGGGCATACGACAGGATCATGCCGTTTTCAGCGACGCTGTTCACACTGATACTCACATCCGCAACAGAAGACTTGTTTACCTTATTGTAACCTGACACATGCTTCTTTGAATTGTAGTCCACCCTTTTGACCGTAGTTATCTCAAGTACAAAGTCACTTTGATCGGGATTCTTTGTACTAAGCTCAAACCTGATATGCTGAAGATTATCATCGCTCACGGTTTCGCCATCCGGTTTGGTATCGGGTTTCGTATCAGGTCCGGAGGGTTTCATTTTCCACCCGGCGTACAGTGTAAATGACTCCTTCACCTGTGAAGCAAGATCATAAGCAAGCTTTGCTTCCTTATCCGTATACCAGCCGGTAAAAAGCCAATTCTCATCAACAGGGTCCTCAGGCTTCCTGACAGTACCGCCCTCCTCGATGACCTGTTCGGGGATCTCACTTTTTCCGTGACCGTTCAGATCGAATTTGACCGAATAAGTCTTTACTTCAGCGTTCATCCACCTGGCATACAAAAGAGTATCCTCTGTTATGGGAGTGGAAAAATCAAAGGGCTCATCTGAATCACCGTCACTGAACCAGCCAATGAAATCATAATCCTGAGCAGAAGGATCGGAAGGCCTTGAAGCTGTTTTGCCCTCATACACTTCCTGCACCGCCGGTGCCGGGCCTTCCATACCGTTAAGGTTAAAGGTCACGGTATATTTCGTGTTCGATCCCCAGCCGGCGTAAATATAAATATCTTCCATTACCGAAGTGGAAAAATCATAGGGGACCGTACACTTTTTATCGGCGTACCATCCATCAAATATCGCATCATCCGTTTCGGGATCGGTCTCAGGTTTCATTGCCTTTCCGCCATCCGGCACCCTTTGGGATCCCGGATTTTTCCCTGACTTTCCGTTCAGGCTGAAGAAAACAGTATGCTGCACCTGTCCGGACAGTTTTATATGATCTGCTGTGGAAGTGTCTGCATTAAGGAAATACTTTTTATCATCAGACAGCTTTAATCCGTCAGGTTCCCATTTTGTCATTTTATCGGAAACCGTTATACCATCTGTCTGATATGAATAAACAGGCTTTTCACCGTCCGGAACCGTGACAGTCAGACAGCCGCCATTAATATTAATATTATTTTTGGCAGATATTCCATACATAGCATCATTTCTTTGTGTTAAGATGTCCAGATTGCCGTCAGTCACTATACCCTTTGCAGATACTCCGACCTTAAAGCCCTCCAGTCTGATATCACCGTTTAAGATGACGGTACCTTCATAAGACTGGATCCCGTAACCGATCTCATCATCCATAAGGGTTGCTTTTCCGTCTATGATAAGGGTATTATCGGTATCATCCCCCGGTATCGGTTTCTTGAAGATCAGGGCGGAGGTGCCGCCGGAATATTTTCCTATATCGGTATTTTTACCCTTCTCGAAATCATCAAAATACAGAACCTTCGTCACAGGATCATAGCTCACCTTTTTATTGCCCAGGATGTCATTACAATTATAGTTGGTGACCTCGGTCTCTCCGACCCACAGATTATATGACTGTACGAGCTTTGCATAAAGGGTCATGGAAGTATAGACCGGATTATTGAAATTATACTGTTCCGTGCAGGCCGCATCTTTATACCACGCCTTGAACACATAGCCGGTCACGAGCGGATCTTCAGGTCTTGTCAGTGTCTGGCCATGTTTTACGTTCGCAGGCTCCGGAGGAGTACCGGATACTCCGTTCAGATCAAATTTTACTTTGTACTCCGTGGTCAGATCCAGATCTGACCTTCTTAATTCACACGGAACGCTGGAAAAGTCAGACACAAGCCATTCTTTTCCCTCCTCATTCTGCTTTTTCCCGTTTATCTTCTCCGCAATGAGATATACATTGTAACTACTTCCCCATTCGCCTATTTCATATCCTTCAGGAAGATTAAAGATCACAGTTCCCTCACTGATATCCGCTGCATTAAAAGTGATCCCTTTTTTCAACTGTTTATAATACAAAAGCCTTGCGTTATTATCATTACCCCGGCTGAATAACTTATCCAGTATGATGACAGAGAGCGTGTTTGCATTAGCTGCATTCTTTTTTTTCAGCGTATAAGGTATTATGACCCTGGAGCCATCGATCTTTACTTTTTGTTCTGACGTGATCCCTGTCGTGAGATCATCATCCAGAATAGTCAGCTTGACGGGGGAATTAAAGCTTTTCCTTGACGAAAAAAGGATCGAAGCGAAATTGATATTAAACGCCGGAGATGCACCTCTTTCACCATCCGACTGACCGCCCGCGATCTGATCATAATATGTTATGGTAATATCTTTATTGAACCTCCTGTAAACGGGAAAAAACTTTTCTTCAGAAGACCTTAAATATAGTGTATGGATGCCGCCATATTGTGTTTTAACATTAAGAAAATGATCCGATTTATAGCGAAAAAAGCCAAAAGAATTTGTCGTGGCTTCTATGGGATCCAGTACAAAGATCCGGTCTCCCTTCAGCGATACATGATCATAAGAACTCATCTCACCACTGCCTGAGTATCCGTAGCTGGGAATTATAGCGTCTTTTTCAGCCGGTTCAAATACTATATTCTCTGTCCGCTCCAGAAAGTTCTCACCGTTCAGATAAGCTCTAAGCTCACAGTTTTCCCACCTGTGATCCCTGGACATATAATAATCATCGGCTTTCAAGTCCTTTACTTTCGCATAACCGCTGTCCACAAAAAGTGTTTTTTCAGTTCCGTCTTTGCTGAATTTCGTGGTGCCTGCGCACAGGACCCTGTAGAGATTCGTTTCATAGTAATCATCATTCGTCCTGTGTCCGAAATATACATAATCACCCTTCCACTCATCATCGGTACTACGTGGCGTACTGGGATATCGGAACATGGATGCCCCCAGATATGTATTTTCAATCGTTTTGTCAAAATCCACATCGCTTTCGCCGGGCAAAGGCGTCTCTTCTTCCGAAGTTTCCTCTGCTGCGGACAATAGTGCTTCTTCCGGCGTCTCTTCCGCTGCGGACACGGTATACTCTGTCCTCAGAGCCATTGCTGTGATCAAGGCAAACATTAAAGTGACTGCAGGTAATATCCTGATCTTATTCTTTTTCATTTTCCTTACTCCCATCAAAGATTCAATTAAGTTCATGCTCAAAGTATAACAGAACTCGGATTTGATGGCAAATCCTTAACAACAAACCATCCCGTGTCAGATCATCTCTGAACTATGAAATTAAAATCCCGCAGGTAAGCCGATCATAGCTTAACTACGGGATTCTATCATTAGTGCAGGAGATGGGACTTGAACCCACACGGTATTGCTACCACAGGCACCTGAAGCCTGCGCGTCTGCCAATTCCACCACTCCTGCGTGTGCGAAAAACGCAACAAAGAGCATTATATATTATACGGCGGAATTTGTCAAACTATTTCATCAATAAATTTTACAGCGGTATGTTTCCATGACGCCTTTTGGGAAGGGAAACCTCCTTATTCTTGAAGGCTTCTATTGACTGAAGGATCCTTTCCCTTGTCTCCTCCGGCAGGATCACCTCGTCAATAAGACCTATGGAGGCGGCGTAATAGGGATTATAATACTCTTCCTCATATTCGGCCTTAAACTTTTCCTTAAGAGTCTCGGGATCGTCTGCGGCCTTGAGTTCCCGCCTCTTTAATATCCCAACGGCTCCCTCGGCACTCATGATGGCTATCTGTGCGATGGGCCATGCAAAAACATAATCAGCCCCCAGGCTCTTTGAATTCATGGCAAGATATGCACCGCCGTAAGCCTTTCTCAAGATAAGGGTGATCTTCGGAACGGTAGCCTCCGAAAAGGCATATAAAAGCTTGGCTCCCCGCCTTATGACTCCGCTGGTTTCCATTTCCAGTCCGGGAAGATATCCCGGCACATCCACAAGGGCCAGAAGAGGTATCCTGAAGGCATCACAGAACCTTATGAACCTGGCGGCCTTTTCGGATGATTTAGCGTCAAGACTTCCGGCCAGCTCCCTGGGCTGATTGGCGACCACGCCCACAGACTGCCCTCCGATGCGTACAAAGCCCACAACTATATTTTTTGCATAATCTCTTTGCACTTCCAGAAACAGACCGCCGTCCGCAACAGTAAAGATCACGGGCCTTACATCATAGGGTCTTCTGGTATTATCCGGCACCAGAGTTTCCAGCTTATCCGAATCATCAATATTCAGATACTCTTTCCAGTAAGGTGTCTCTTCACAGCTCTGGGGCAGGTAATCCAGCAGTTCCCTGACCTTGGCCAGACAGTTTACATCATCTTCATAACAAAAATGTGCAACTCCGGACTTTTCCATGTGGACCCTGCTTCCACCCAGTTCATCCGCCGTAGTTTCCTGTCCTATGGCGGTTCTGACCACGTCGGGTCCCGTCAGATACATCTGTCCGTTATCCTTCTGCATAATGATAAAATCCATAAGTGCGGGAGAATAACTGGCCACACCGGCGCAAGGTCCCAGTACGACCGCGATCTGGGGAATAACGCCCGAAGCCATTACATTGGCATGTAAAATGGCGGAACAGCCGTTTAAGGCATACAGTCCCTCGTCCAGCCTGGCTCCGCCGCTGTCGTTTATAGAAATGTAAGGCGCCTTATGATCGATGGCCAGCTGTATTATCCTGCAGATCTTATCGGAATTACCCTTGCTTATGGTTCCGCCCATAACTGTAAAATCCTGGGATGAGATAAAGACCTGACGACCGTTAATCATACCATAACCCGTGATCACTCCGTCACCGGGATGATCCTTTGATTGGGATCCGCTGACGGGCACATCAGAAATATGCAGACTTTCAAAGGCCACAAAACTCCCCTCATCCACCAGAGCATTGATCCTCTCCATGGCCGTTAGTTTATTCTTTTCATGCTGCTTTTTTATTCGCTCCTCACCTCCGCCCAGGCGGACACTGTCTCTTTTTTCATTCAATTCCTTTCTGTACTTTTCATCCCACATTTTTACCTCCTGATTTATAAACCACTGTTTAATTTCCGACTTACTATTTATTCTTCATCACACTCTGTCATACTGAATTCTTTACAAAAACATGAACTCCTTCTGAACTTGAGCAGTATCACACATACCACCGCACAGATCAGGGTACCCACCGGAACAGACAGCCAGATGGCCTCTGCTCCGAAAACAGCAGGCAGCACAAATGATGCCCCGATAGGTGCTATGAGCGATAACATCACAGCTATGATAATGGATGACAGTCCGTCCTCCATACCCGTAAAATAAGCGGAAGCATACAATACAAAACCATAAAACAGACAGGATAAAGAACTTATCTTAAGGATCTTTGCGGCATAAGGCACAAGCAACTCGTCATATCCCACATAAAGTTCGGCTATGGCTCTTGAGAACAGTATACAGGACAAAAATGACAGGATCCCCAGGATAATGGTTAACACTATCCCTTTTTTAAGAACGCTTTTGATCTCACTTTCATCCCCCTGTCCTTTTTTGTAGCCCACCACTGTTATGGCTGTGGAACCAAGGCCGTAAAAAACAGCCAGGAAAACGCACATCACGTAATTATATATTCCCATTACCGCAACCCCCGCGGGGCCTATGAGTGAAATTATCCTGCCGTTGAGCACCAGAAGGGTAAGGTTCTCGGCGACGGTATCGATCATTTCGGATGCGCCGTTAAAACAAACCTCCCAGATCCTGCCCGGGTCTATCCTGAATCTGACGAAATACATCCTGTTTTCATTACGGATCGAGAAATAGGTCAGGGATACCACCGCTCCCACAAGAGCCGCTGTACAGGTGGCAACTGCAGCACCCTTAAGCCCCATGGAGAACTTACCCATCAACAGCCAGTCAAGAAAAACATTCGTACATCCCACAACCATGGATAGAATAAATCCGAACTTCACCCTTTCAAGAGAGACCCACAATGACTCAAAGGCCGAATCCACCAGGTGCACCGGCAGAAACAAAAAGACCAGAACTCCATATTCACCGCAAAGCGGGAGGATATCCTCCCCGGCCCCCTGCATTTTTAATATATCGTCCATATAAAATATGACTATGGGAGCTATGACCACTCCGAAAACAACCGCCAGAGCGATCAGCATGGTAAAGCATTTCCGCGCGCCATCCATATCACCGGCACCCTTATACTTTGCGATCAGCGCACTGCCTCCGCCCCCCAGCATGATACCGATGGAATAAACCGCAAAAAATACAGGCGCTACCAGATCCACCGCAGCAAGAGCGTCCACGCCCAGCATATTGGATACAAAATAACCATCCACCAGCATGAAGGACATGGTGGCGAAGGCGGTGAGCATAACGGGAAGTGAATACAATATAAGCTTTTTATATGTAAAATGTTCCGTCAGTTCTATTTTTTTCATGATACAAGCCCGATCTCCGAGGGCTTTACTCCGCTTGTCAGTTTCTCGATCACATAAGCGTAACTCTTCAAGAACCAACTGATGAAGTTTTCACTGTACGCAAGGGAATTATAGGTGAGATTCACATAGAAGCCGTCAGCCCTGCGGTGTACAAAGAAATCAAACACTTCATACTCATAATCCTCAATCTCCTCATAATGGGCTGCTCCCCCACAGAATTCGAACGGATCGTCAGGATCGGTACCCTGATAGGAAAATGCTGTGATGATCGGTACCGGATCCGCATGATACAAAGCATGCATACGGCACTTAAGTATATCCGTCTCCGTCTGTTTCACAAAATCCGAGGCACTCATCTCATCATCAAACCTCACGCACAGCGGATGATGTCGGTAAACACATCCAATGGTACGGGACAGGGCAGCGTCATCCCTACCGTTGTAAATGGTAAGGGTCACCGCAGCCTTTTCCTTATTGAGATAGGCCTGCATAAAACCATAGGCCGCTGAAAAGAGACTGGATGTGGTGACATTGTTTTCCGCAGTAAACCGGTCAACTATTTCCTGATCCAGCTCAAGCTTTTCAAAGATATCAAGGGTCTCATTTTCATCTCCGGGATCCAGATCCCCCGGCAGCACACTCTGCTTGTCCGTAAATGATGCGCAGAATTTTTTATTCCATTTGATCTCCTGCTCATACTCT
>JAEEZH010000102.1 GCA_016288495.1 Lachnospiraceae bacterium | reverse complement strand
TCAATTATAAGCTATCAGCCCGGAAGGATGAGCTGTTTGTGAGACTTGATGAAAAACAGGTCTACGGCAGCGTGGAGATAGTGCTGGATCCGAAACTCCCCTCAGAACTTATGAATGCAACTGATGAGATGAAAGCGGCGGCCTGGCAGGGGGAGATGGAAGAGAAACTGGGCATGGCCATGTCGCTCCTGTTGAATCAGTTTACGGTGAAATTCGTCTATTTCAGAGATTCGCTCAGGCATGAGGCTAACCTGAGAGAGCCCGGGGCCTGTCACGAACTATGCAAAGAGTTGGCGTATTGTATGTATGAATGATCGGACTTTTTCGAACGCTCTCGGCACTTGCGTCTCGACTCCGGCACTGCACGAACGATACTAAATTCAAGCTTCGTCCTATACCGTTCGCTCATCGGCTATCACAAATCGCGCCATAGGTATTACTATCTGTAGTCTATGAGCGATTTGCACGCATTCGCTCTCATAGGACTCGCTTTCATTAAGTACGTTCGGCTTTAGGTGCTCTCCGTCGAGCACAAGCTGCCTCAAGCTGGTTGACTTATCACTAACTGAAGCATGTTTTCAATCAAAGGTGAGCGTATTGAAATAGGCCGGTACTTAGTGAAAACGAGCAAAGCGAAGTTTGAACTTAGTACCGTTGCCGTTCCGAGGAGGGCCCCGCGTAATATAATATCGCATAGGTCCAAGTTGGCGCGGGAGACCGAGGAATTTCACGAGCGGGAGCGGTAGCGAACATTGATTGGAAACATGCTGAAGCGGAACTACGATAGATAGTAATTCTGAAGACAAGGAGAAAACATGGCAATCTTAGATCTTGATGCAGTCAGGATGGAACTGCCGGGATACGCCGAGCCTCTTAAAGAGCTCGTCAAATCCTTAGATATTGAAAATAAAAAGCACCGGGTACAGGAACTGGAAATGCTCATGCAGGAGCCCGGTTTCTGGGATGATACGGAAAAAGCGCAGAAGCTCATGCAGGAGTCCAATTCCAAGAAAGCTGACATAGAAGTGTGCGAAAGACTGGAAAAGCAGTATGCGGATTTCCCGGAGCTCATATCCATGGCCGAAGAAGAAGGCGACGAGGATATGGCTGCAGATGTGAGGGCAGAGTACGAGGAGTTTAAGGCTGAATTCGAGGAAACCCGCTTAAAGACCATGCTCTCCGGCGAATATGACAGAGATAACGCCACCCTGACCCTTAATTCGGGTGCCGGCGGTACCGAGTCCTGTGACTGGGCCTCCATGCTGTACCGAATGTACACCAGATGGGCAGAGAAAAAAGGCTTTTCTGTGGAAGTGCTGGATTATCAGGAGGGTGACGAAGCCGGGATTAAATCGGCTGCCATACAGATAAACGGTGAAAACGCCTACGGATACCTTAAAAGCGAACATGGGGTGCACAGGCTGGTAAGGATATCGCCCTTTAACGCCCAGGGTAAGCGTCAGACCTCCTTCGTGGGAGTGGAAGTGATGCCCGTGCTGGATGATGAAGTGGGGGATATCGAGGTAAAGGATGAGGACATCAGGGTGGACACCTACAGATCCAGCGGAGCCGGCGGCCAGCATATAAACAAGACCTCCTCCGCCATCAGGATCACACATTTCCCCACAGGTATAGTGGTGACCTGCCAGAATGAGCGTTCCCAGCATATGAACAAGGATAAAGCCATGCAGATGCTCAAGAGCAAGCTGAAATTCCTTCAGGAGCAGGAAAATGCGGCCAAGGCTGAAGGTATCCGCGGTGAAGTCATGGAAAACGGCTGGGGCAGCCAGATAAGGAATTATGTGCTGCAGCCCTATACCATGGTCAAGGATACACGTACAGGCTGTGAAGTGGCCCAGGCCGATGCGGTCCTGGACGGTAAACTCGATCCCTTTATTGACGCCTATCTGCGTTGGTTGAATACAGAGAAATAGCCCGGATCTGCCCCAACTACAATTTATAGTAGAGGCCGGTCATAAAAAACATATATCTAGTTATTCACAAATTGACATAATCGTGATATACTTTTAACGAATGACGAGTACTATCATTTTTTTTGAGAGGAGAATGTGGTATGGCTTTATTTGATTTTTTAAAGTCCTCGACGGATAAGCGTCTGGACGAAATGGTTGAAAGGGTTAAACTGAATTACAGTAATAATTATCATGACGATGCGGTTCGCAGTTATGAGGCGTTGGAGAGCGCTTTTTCGAACCTCAACCGTAATAATAAGCTTAATGATAAGCAGATAGAGTATTATAACGGCGTTATGGCGGACTACAAGGAAAAGATAGACAAGATGGCTAACGACCGTACTGCATATTGGGCTAAGAAGTGATATTGATAATAAAAGAATCCCCTTGCGGGGATTCTTTTTTTGCAGATAAAGCTGTTCCTTTTATTCCGCTGCTTCCGCAGCATCGATGATCCCTTCCAGTGCATCGCTGAGAGTATCCATTTCCTTGATAAGAGCCTGACCTTCGTCGTCAGTGTAGTTGTTCTGCCTGGTGTCGGCGAAGTTGTTTATCACGTCGGCTGCCGCTTCCACCTGCTTTTGTTCATCTTCGGAAAGGGTACTCATCACATCCTGCTCGTCGTCCAGATCGGAAAGGAGGGCGTAATCCTCCACCAGCCTGTCAAAGGAGGCCGACAGGGTATCCCAGGTATCGTCGCTGCAGTCTCCGTCTTCCGTGAGGATCACGTCCTCATCGTTGTTGGAAGTCTTTTGAGAAGGGTCTTTTTTGCACCCGGAAAGGCCCAGCGAAAGTATCAGGGCAAATACCGGAAGCAGTATCAGTGTTCTTTTTTTCATGCAGATTTCTCCTTCGGTTGATCATAGTTTGGGTCCGACTGATCTGATCATTGTCATAGTCAGTAAAATCCGTATCTTATACAGATACGTCTTCATATTATGATTTTTAATCGAATTTAGAGAAAAAATCAAGTATTTTCACACAAAAACCCCCATATTTAGCCATTTTTACTTGACAAACCACAATTTTACGGGTAATATAGCAGTGTGTTGAGTGCCCCATGAGGCGCAAGGAATCTTAAAAGATTTGTAACAGGAGGAATTTGTAATGAACAAAACAGAGTTAGTTGCTGCAATCGCAGACAAGGCAGGCGTATCTAAGAAGGACGCAGAGGCTTCTTTCAACGCTTTCGTAACCGTTGTAGGTGAGACCCTTAAGAAGGGCGACAAGATTCAGGTAGTTGGCTTCGGTACCTTCGAGGTTGCTGAGAGAGCTGCACGTACCGGTCTTAATCCCCGTACAAAGGAAACCATCAAGATTCCTGCTTCAAAGTCTCCTAAGTTCAAGGCAGGAAAGGCTCTTAAGGATGTCGTTAACTCAGGCAAGAAGGGTAAGAAGAAATAATTCTTTTCCCACGGATAGATGACTTTGACGATCCCGTGCGTAGGTGCGCACGGGATTGTTTTGTTATGGTAGTGACAATTCAAATACAGGTATGGTATAATCATGAGATTAGATAAATTTTTAAAGGTATCCCGCCTTATAAAGAGGCGCACGGTGGCCAATGAGGCCTGCGATGCCGGGAGAGTCTCGGTAAACGGCAAGGTAGCCAAGGCTTCCCTGGATGTCAAGCCGGGAGATATCATCGAGATATCGTTTGGCAATAATCCCCTTAAGGCAGAGGTCCTGGATGTAAAAGAAACAGTCAGGAAGGATGAAGCCGGGGATATGTACAAAGTACTGTAAGAGGATGAGATGGATAAAAAGACCCTGACATTGATAGTGCCCTGTTATAATGAACAGGAGGCCCTGCCTCTTTTTTATGAAGAGACCTGTCGTGTTCTAAAGGACATATCTTATGATGCGGAGCTTCTGCTCGTAAACGACGGATCCGCAGACGCCACTCTCGATGTCATGAGGGACCTGGCTTCAAAGGATGAAAGGGTCAGATATATTTCCTTCTCCCGTAATTTCGGAAAGGAAGCTGCCATGTATGCAGGCTTCTGTAATGCGAAGGGCGATCTGGTAGCGGTGCTGGATGCGGATATGCAGGATCCCCCTTCTCTTTTGCCCGAGATGATCGCTATCATCGAAAAGGGTGAGTATGACAGCGTAGCCACCAGAAGGGCGAACAGAGCCGGAGAGCCTCCCGTCAGATCCTGGTTCGCCCGTAAGTTTTACCGTCTGATAAATAAGATATCCGATGCGGATATAGTGGACGGGGCCAGGGATTTCAGGCTGATGAAGCGGGAGATGGTGGATTCCATTGTGGCTATAGGTGAGTATAACCGTTTCTCCAAGGGTATTTTCGGCTGGATAGGTTACAGGACCTATTGGCTTCCCTTTGAAAATGTGGAGAGGGTGGCCGGAAAGACCAAGTGGAATTTCTTTACTTTGTTCAGATATGCTATTGACGGCATCATCAATTTCTCGGAGGCTCCGCTGAATATCGCCTCCTGGTTTGGCATGGTGATGACCTTTATGGCATTTTTGTTTTTGGTGTTCATAGTGGTCAGGAGGGTCTGCTTCGGTGATCCCGTAGCCGGCTGGGCGTCCACTATGTGCGTGATCATTTTTATCGGGGGCATGCAGATGTTCTGCGTGGGTATCATGGGGCAGTATATAGCCAAGACTTATACCGAGAGCAAGCGTCGTCCCCACTACATAGTGGCGGAGTCTAATGACGAAGGCGTGCCCAGGATAGGGTGAAAAAGATCCTTCCTGTTGCTTCGCAACCCCTCGTCATTCGTCATAAGGGGTACCACGTAGTGGTGGATTCCTTATGACACCAAAAGGGCGGCATCACACCACTTCGTGATGTGATATGCGTCGGCTAAAGCTTCAGGATGACATTCAGTGTAGTCTATGTTGTTATTTTGAGCGGGTCGTTTCGGTACTGTCATTCTGAGGAACGCAGTGACGAAGAATCCTGACAGACCAGGCATATTAATATAGTGAATCTTTGGGAACAATGGGAGGTACAGGTATGGAAGCAGGAACACAGGAAAAGATCGTAAAATTAACCGAGATACTCAGAAACAGCACCAGGGTTGTTTTCTTCGGAGGCGCCGGTGTGTCCACTGCCAGCGGTATTCCGGATTTCCGCAGCTCCAACGGACTGTGGAATGAAAAGCTTAACCGAAACTTTTCTCCCGAGGAGCTGGTGAGCCACACCATGTATATGAGATATCCCGAGGATTTCTTTGAATTCTACAAGGATAAGCTGATATACCCCGAGGCAAAGCCGAATGCTGCCCATATAGCCCTTGCAAAGCTGGAGGAGATGGGCAAGCTGACAGCGGTGGTCACCCAGAATATAGACGGCCTGCATCAGGCGGCCGGATCCAAGACGGTATTTGAGCTCCACGGATCGGTGCTCAGGAATTACTGCGAGAAATGTCACGCATTTTATGATGTTGACTTTGTATTAAAAAGTGAAGGAGTACCCCAGTGCACGAAGTGCGGAGGCAGGGTAAAGCCGGATGTGGTTTTGTATGAAGAAGGCCTGGATGACGGGATCATCAGCGGTGCCATAGCTGCCATTTCAGGGGCAGATACGCTGATCATAGGCGGCACTTCCCTGGTGGTATATCCGGCAGCCGGTCTTATCAGATATTTTAAAGGACGTAATCTCGTCCTTATCAACAAAAGCAAGACGAGCGCGGATTCCTCCGCCGATCTGTGCATAAACGATGACATAGCACAGGTTCTGGGTGAGGCAGTGGCCGCTCTGTGATCAAAGGCAATTGGAGTTTGTATTGAAGTTAGGACACAAAAGTTTTATACGCATTATCGGACTTATGGCTTTGGTATTGCTGGCTGTATGTTTTCTGGCAGCCTGCGCCCGTACCAGAGATGTAAATGAGGCCAGACAGATACGAAACGTCAGCAGGAATTCGCTTCTTCGTTCTCTTTCGGCAAATAAGCTGAAGAAAAAGAGCGTGGTTTCCGTGGACGAGGTGGTGGAGACGATTTCCGAGGATGAGATCATTCCGGAGGAGGAGCCCGATCTGGAGGCCTGGTATACTCTGATGGACGGCTTTGAAGTCTTCCTTAATTCCAGAGATATGGTCTATGCATATATAGAGACAGAGGGGATCAGCGATCCGGCCCTTCACGAAGCCGTGGATGAGGCTGACGCCCTGATAGATGAGATCTATTCCCTTGACAAGGATGAGCTCACCATGTCCATGGCAGCAGGTTATATGGAAGCCATGTCCGATGTGGCGGACAAGCTCACGGGCAATATGTCCTTTGTGGATCCCAAGACTGTGGATGTCCTCCAGCTCAAGGAGGATCTCAAGGGGACCATGTGGATCGACGATGACGCCAATATCTTCCTTTTTGACGAGAACGGCAAGAATGTTTATATAGCCATAGCTGGTGAGAATACGCCCCATGGCGGTGATTATAAGGTTACCACCACGAGGGATTCCATTGTGATCACCTTCTCCATACCCGAGCTCATGACCGAGATCAATGCGAAGCTCATATCCTGGTCTCCCGACGGTTTCAGGTTCATGGATACGGTGACCGGCGATATATTCTATCTGACACCTCTGGATGAGGAGGCACTTTCATGAAAGAAGTGACTCTCCCCCGGAGCCTTGTAAAATATCTGCTGATACTTTTGCTGGTCCTTTTTGGGGCAGTGGGAGTGGTTTATGGGCTCGCGGCCCTGTCAGTGGCAGTGCTGGACGGTCTCAACAACAGATATATGGGTTATTACAAGGATGAGATGAGGGGAGTGTCGTCCCCCTGGTACCTGAACGGCTTTCATATAGTGGACGAGGGCTTCGTGGATGAGCTGTATGAGATGAAGAACTGGGAAAAGGATGTGGTAAACATAGGCTCATCCCTTTCCGTCATTTCTTTTCAGCCCACCATTACCCAGCTTAAGGACGGCTATGAATACAGATTCCTGGTCTGCGGAAACGGCTGCTGGAAATCGGATGAGCAGCTTTACAATATATACAAGGCTTCCGGCGCGGAAGGAAAGGATGATATCGTAAAGCTGGAGGTCTCCTTTTCCACCTTCCGGGATATGGATGTGTCCATCACCGAGACCGTTATAGCAAAATGGCGCAGGTTCAGGGTCAACGGAGACAATTCCGTCACAAAGACCAGTCCGCTTCTGATACCGGTGAGCCATCTGAATCTCCAGCTCATACGCATTCAGAATGTCTGGGAACTGGGAAGCGACTGCATCACCCAGTGGAAGAGCGGGACGGAGGATATCATAATCCCCGGGAATTTCCGGAACAATTATTTCAATTACGACACAGTGGCCTCCAACTGCCATATGACAAAGGATATGCAAAAGCACGTGGAAGCCCTCATAGACAGGATCGATTCAGAGCATACCCTGGTGGTGGAGCTTTCTCCCCTGCCCAGGGGACTGGCTCAGACCGAATACGGTCAGCAGCTGAACGATTACATCGACAACGACCTGATCCCGGCTCTTAAAGAGAAGGGGATCAGATATTTTGATTACAGGACTGATTATGAGGATGATGAATTCTGTGACGGGGTTCATCTGGGATATGATGCGGGAGTCAGATACACGAGGAAGCTCACCGCGGAACTGGACAGTGTGATAGAAGAATGATACAGGATATTAAGCCCATAGACAGGGTATACGAAAAAGTGATCGGAAAAGACGCCCCCATAGATTATCTCATGGGGCAGGAGCTGACCCTGCTGTTAAAGCTGTCAAACAGGATCAAAAAATATAAGGCGAAGAATGATGTATCGGAGGGCTTCAGGCTTGCGGTCCTCGGGTCATACAGCATACAGCACTTTGTTTCCATGCTGGATGCGTTTTTGATGGGACAGGGCATAGAAACCGAGATCTACGAGGGCGAGTACGACGGCATACGTATGGATGTGCTGGATGAAAGCTCGGCCTTTTATGCTTTTAAGCCTCAGATGGTGCTTCTGATGATGGATCACCGGGATATAAAGGTGTATCCGGGAGTGCTGCAGGATGCCAAAGACGTGGACGTACTGTTAAATGAGACCCTGTCTTCCTTTGAGAATGTGTGGAGCAGGATCAAAGCGGGGGCTCCCGGCTGTCAGATCCTCCAGACAAATATAGTTCTTCCGCCACTCCGCCCTCTGGGCAATCTGGAGGCAGGCGTACATTACAGCAGCACCGAATTTCTGAGAAGGCTTAATTCCCGGCTGTGCACGGATCATCCCGACGGGGTGACCATAGTGGATATGGAGTATCTGGCTTCGTATTTCGGCAAAAAAGCCTGGTTCGATTATTCTTCATATTTTCTGACAAAGGCGGGCTTTTGTCCCGATGCCCTGCCGCTTATCTGCTCAGGCTTTGCAAGGCTTATCTCCTCAGCCAGGGGAAAGGTATATAAGTGTCTGGTAATGGACCTTGACAATACCCTCTGGGGCGGCGTCGTGGGCGATGACGGTTATGACGGGATAGAGCTGGACCCCCACAATGCGGTGGGAGAGGCTTACAGGCATTTCCAGAGCTATATCAAGGCGCTGAAGGACCGGGGGGTGATCCTGGCGGTCTGCAGTAAGAACAATGAAGATACCGCGAAGGAACCCTTTGAGAAAAATCCGGATATGATCCTGAAACTTTCGGATATTTCATGTTTCGTGGCAAACTGGGAGGATAAGGCCCGCAATATAAAGGATATCGCGGCCATGCTGAATATCGGCGTGGATTCCCTGGTCTTTGTGGACGATAATCCTGCCGAGAGGGAGATAGTCAAAAATTACCTTCCCCAGGTCTATGTGGTGGATCTGCCTGAGGATCCCGCATATTACGCCATGGCCCTGGAGGAGAGCAACGCCTTTTCCTGGATAGAGATCACCAAAGAGGATATAGAGCGCAGCGGTACCTATGCGGCCAATGAGCAGCGTAAGGAACTGATGGAGAGCTTTGTGGATTATGATGAATACCTCAAGGCCCTTGATATGAGCGCCTCGACGGGTGCGCCCGAGGGTGCGCAGATGAAGCGTTTTTCCCAGTTGATAAACAAATCCAACCAGTTTAACCTGCGTACCAGGCGTTACAGTGAGGAACAGCTCCTGGCCATGTCCTCCGACGGCGTGCATCGTCTCATATATGTGGACCTGAATGATAAGTTTTCATCCTACGGCATCATCTCCTGTATCATCCTGGAAAAAAGAGGAGACGAGTGTTTCATCGACACCTGGCTCATGAGCTGCAGGGTGCTGAAAAGGGGCGTGGAAAACCTGGCTCTGGACTGCGTGGTCCGCGCCGCAAAGGAAATGGACTGCAGCCGCCTTGTGGGTGAGTACCTTCCCACCGCCAAGAATAAGATGGTGGAGAACTTTTATCCCTCACTGGGGTTTGCCCCCCTCGGGGATGGGATGTATGAACTGAAGATAAGTGATTATGAAGCTAAGGATTATTACATAGAACTCGTATCGTAGTTAGATAAAAACTATTGTTGGATCGGAGGATGAGCTTGAGGAAATAGGTAAATGAGAAAAAAATTTACTGTTTTCATATGTATATTATCAATCATTATTGCAGCAACAATTGGATTTTTTATATGGTTAAATAAAGAAAAGATATATGCTATTAATGCTATTAGGTTTTATTATAAGAACAAAGAAACATTAAATGATATTTCGGACTATTTTTCGAGACTATATGAACCGTCTCTTCACAGTATCAGTTATTCATCAAGAACAAATGAGTTTATGATGCGATTTATTGATGGAAATCAGTCTGTATATTACGATGACAGTATTCAATATAAAATGTCCGCTATAAGTGAGTCATATATGAAAAATGCTGATTATGGCTGTTTTTATGATGTTTGGGCGAAATATGATAAATCAGGTGATATGCAACTTGTGATTGCTTTGAAAGATAAAAGATTAAAAGGTAGTCAGGGGGAGGATGAACGTGTAATCGGTTATTTCTTGATTTATGCAGATGATGAATATGATGGGGCGGAATTTCATGCTTTTAATCATTATGATGAAAAACCTGTTGACGGGAATTGGTATTATTGGTGGACTAAGACTTACCCGGGATGAAACAGAAACGATAGAGGTGTAAGGATACGCTGCCGAGACCGAGATAGATGCGTAGAGTGATGAAAAAATCTATAATCTACATGTATATGTTATCAATCATTATTGCACTCATAATCGTTTTTTTCCTCTGGTTAAATGAAGATAAGATATATACGTTCAGATTTTATTATGAAAATAAAGAAACATTAAATGATATTTCGGATTATTTTTCGGGACTATATGAACCGTCACTTAACAAAATCAGTTATGATGCAGAAAAAAATGAATTTATAAAATATTATGATAAGAATAAAAAGGTGTCAGTATGTGATAAAACTATATCTTCCCGAATAGCTGAGATAAATAGGTTATATTTAGCTAATGCCGATTATAGATGGTATTATATTGTCTATGCAAAATATGATAAATTGGGTAACATGTTGCTTGTGGTTGCTTTAAGGAATCATAAAATCAGAGAGAGTGGAGATGAAAAAGTTAATATGACGGTTTTGATTCACGCTGATGCGGATTATGATGGATCCGAATTCTATAATTTTAATCATAATGATGAAAAACCAATTGATGGTAATTGGTACTATTGGAATTATAGAACATATCTGGGATAGAAATAGAAGGGAATACTTTCAGACACGCCACCGAGGCGGAGATAAACGTGTAGAAAGTGAATAGATCATGAAAAATGTAATATGAGGAGAATAAGATGGCAGAAACAATGACAAAACTACAGGATATCTTCCGTGACTTTTTTGATGATGAAGATATAGTCCTGACAGATGAGACCACCGCCGACGATATAGACGGCTGGGATTCCCTGACCCATGTACAGCTCATCGTGGCTGTGGAAAAGGCTTTCGGGGTGAAGTTTTCCACAGTGGAAGTAATGAAGCTTAAAAACGTAGGCGAATTCGCGGCCCTTATACAAAAAAAGACAGGCTGAGATGATAACCCTTTCCACAGATTCAGTTTTTTATATAGCCGTCCTGCTCTTTGCACCGCTGCTTTTGAGAAACAACAGCCGTATCAGAAGGTATATCTTTCTGGTCATGAATCTCACGGTGTTCACAGTCAGCATGAAGGAACCGGCCCAGTTCGTGGTTGCGGCCCTCTGGCTTCTCCTGCCGTATCTGGTCACGGTGGCTGCGGATAAAAAGGGCATAAAGAGATGGAAGGGTGCGACGATCACGGTGATGGTAGCCTGTTTTGCATACCTGATGCACTATGACGCCGTGTTTAATACCCTGCACATACCGTATGTCTTCCCCTGGCGTATTTTGGGACTTTCCTATTTCCTGTTCAGGCAGATAGACTTTATCATGCAGTATGAGTATCTCAAAGAAACCGGGACCAGGCTGACATTTTTGGATTATATAAACCATCTCCTGAATTTTTATACTCTGCTGGCCGGGCCGATACTGCGTTACGAAGTGTTTGTCGTGGATTTTTATTCCGAGGTGAAGCCCCTGACTAAGCAGGAGATATTTGCTCATCTCAACAGGGCGCTGAACGGATATCTGAAGATATATGCGGCTTCCGCCATTGCGGGATATCATGCGTCCGCGTGGTTTAACGGACTTAAGAATCACAGCGGTGTGATAACCACTGCCGGTGCATTTTTTGTTTTTGCATTTTTCAACTGCTGGTATATCTATTTTAATTTTTCGGGATATTGTGATATAGTTAATTCGTTTGCATCCCTTGCGGGACTTACGCTCCATGAAAACTTTAACCGGCCGTATCTGGCCGCTTCGGTGGCAGAGTTCTGGAACAGGCATCACATTACTTTGTCGGAGTGGATCAGGGATTATCTGTATTCGCCCATGTTTAAAGCCCTGCTCACCGGCCCCTGTGCGAAAAATGCCGCTCTGGGACAGTATATAGCTCTGTTCCTTACCTTTACCATCGCCGGTATCTGGCATGGAACGGACGCAAATTATCTGACCTACGGTCTCTTCCAGGGCCTGGGCATAGTGGTGGCCACTTCCTTTAAGAGCTGGAGGAAGAAGCATTGGCCTAAGGAAAAGAACAAAGCCTGGGAAAAGGATATACGTGTCCTTACCCTGGGGCGTATCATTACCTGGAGCTACATCAGCCTCACCTTCTCGTTTGTGGGCTATGATGTGCTTGGTCTGTTGAAATGAAACAATAGTCGTTTTGAGCGAAGCGCCCCGATTATGTCATTCTGAGCGAAGCGAAGAATCTTGAAAGAGCAGAAAGATGGATAAATTTGAACCAAAAGACATATTAATGATATTGTGGATGGCCCTGAAACTGGCGATAGTCCTCTTTGCCATATTTCAGGCCACCAACGTCACTGTACTGTATCAGGGATTTTGATGATATAACAACTTGATAAATTGAAAGGAGAGAGAAAATGAAAGATTTAACACTGGTAATTCTGGCAGCAGGAATGGGCAGCAGGTACGGAGGCATGAAGCAGATCGATCCTGTGGATGAGCAGGGTAACAAGATCATTGACTTTTCCGTATATGATGCCATTCAGGCAGGTTTTAAAAAAGTTATATTCATAATCAAAAAAGAACATGAGCAGGATTTCAGGGATGTCATCGGAGACAAGGTAAGTCCCTTTATCAAGGTGGAATATGCATTCCAGGATATAAACGACCTCCCCGAAGGCTTCAGTGTACCCGAAGGCAGGGTAAAGCCCTGGGGTACGGCACATGCGCTCCTGACCTGCGACGGCATGCTGGACGGCCCCTTTGCCGTGATAAACGCGGATGATTTCTACGGAAGGGAAGCCTATCAGGTCATCGCCGATTTCCTGAACAAGGGGCAGGAAGGCGAAAAGGGCAAGTATGCAATGGTAGGTTATATGCTCAGAAATACCCTCACCGATAACGGCGACGTGTGCAGAGGAGTCTGCATAAAGAACGATGAAGGTTTCCTTACGGATATCAAGGAGCGTACTCATATTGAGAAGAGAGGAAACGCAGCAGCATACACCGAGAACGGTACCGATTTCATTGACCTCACCGGTGATGAGATCGTTTCCATGAATTTCTGGGGCTTTACTCCGGATATCATAGATGAGCTCAAGGTGATCTTTAACCGTTTCCTCAAGGAAGAGGTACCTGCCAATCCCATGAAGAGCGAGTGCTACATTCCCATCAGCGTGGATGAGCTCATCAAAGGCGGTAAAGCTACCGTGGAAGTACTTTCCTCTAAGGATAAGTGGTTCGGTGTGACCTACAAGGAGGACAAGCCTATGGTGGTAGAGTCGGTGAAGAAGTTAAAGGAAGCAGGAACCTATCCCGTGGAACTGTGGAAGTGACGGCCGGAAGGAACCGGCATAAACGGTCATCCTGAGCGAAGCGAAGGATCTTAAGATAAGGAGAAGTTATGGTAAAATATGTATTCGTAACAGGCGGAGTAGTCTCGGGCCTGGGCAAAGGTATAACCGCTGCATCCCTCGGCCGCCTTTTAAAAGCGAGAGGGTACAAGGTGACCATGCAGAAGTTTGATCCCTATATAAATATCGATCCCGGTACCATGAATCCCATCCAGCACGGAGAGGTGTTCGTGACTGAGGACGGTACGGAGACTGATCTGGATCTGGGCCATTATGAGAGATTCATCGACGAGAATCTGGACAAGAATTCCAACGTGACCACGGGAAAGATATACTGGTCCGTCCTGCAGAAGGAGCGCCGCGGGGATTACGGCGGAGGTACGGTTCAGGTCATCCCTCATATCACCAATGAGATCAAAAGCAGATTTTACCGTAACTTTACAGATGATGAGATGCGGATCGCCATCATAGAGGTGGGCGGTACCGTGGGTGACATCGAGAGCCAGCCTTTCCTGGAGTCTATAAGGCAGTTCCAGCATGAGGTGGGCCATGACAACGCCATCCTCATTCATGTGACCCTGATCCCTTACCTTAGGGCATCCCAGGAGATGAAGACGAAGCCCACCCAGGCTTCCGTAAAAGAGCTGCAGGGAATGGGTATCCAGCCCGATATCATAGTGTGCCGCAGCGAGTATCCGCTGGAAAACGGCATGAAGGACAAGATAGCTCTGTTCTGTAACGTGCCGAAGTCCCATGTGCTTCAGAACCTGGATGTGGATGTGCTCTATGAAGCGCCCCTTGCCATGGAAAAAGAGCACCTGGCTGATGTGGTATGCGACAGTCTGAAGCTTTCCAACAACACTCCGGATCTGGCAGACTGGACCGAGATGGTGGATGCTCTCAAGAATCCCAAAAATGAAGTGGAGATAGCGCTGGTAGGAAAGTATACCCAGCTGCACGACGCATATATTTCCGTGGTGGAAGCCCTTAAACACGGCGGCATTCCTTCACGTACTTCGGTAAATATAAGATGGGTGGATTCCGAGACCGTCACGGCTGAAAATGTGGCCGAGATCCTTGACGGAGTGGACGGAGTACTGGTGCCCGGCGGTTTTGGCGACAGAGGTATAGAGGGAATGATCCATGCCATCAGATATGCCAGGGAGAACAAGATCCCTTATCTGGGTCTTTGCCTGGGCATGCAGCTTGCCATAGTGGAATATGCCAGACATGTGCTGGGTTATGAGGACGCCCATTCCATAGAGCTGGATCCCAATACCACACATCCTGTGATAGCACTGATGCCCGATCAGGCGGATATAGAGGACATAGGCGGCACCCTTCGTCTGGGTTCCTGTCCATGCATGCTGGACAAGGATTCCATAGCCTTTAAGCTTTACGGCAGCGAGAATATAAACGAGCGTCATCGTCATCGCTATGAGGTGAACAATGACTACCGTGTGGCGCTTACGGAAGCGGGCATGAAGCTTTGCGGTACCTCTCCGGACGGACGTATAGTGGAGATGTGTGAGCTCAATGAGCATCCGTTCTTTGTGGCGACCCAGGCACATCCCGAGCTCAAGTCAAGACCCAATAAGCCCCATCCTCTTTTCAGAGGACTGGTAGAGGCTGCATTAAATAAAAACAACTGAAATTTTGGACAAAACAATGGATAACCAAAACAACCCCAATAACCCTAACAACAATAATAACAACAAAAATCCCAGGCGGATGTCGGGCCTTCTGTTCATGTTCGGCGTTGCTCTTCTTGTTTTCTTTTTTGTGCAGTTCATGGTGCGGAGCCTGAACGCGCAGACCAGAAAAGAGATATCCTACAATGAATTCCTGAGGATGGTCAGCGCAAACGAAGTGGAAAGCGTGGAGATCGACGACAGGCAGATCACCATTAAGCCCAAGCCGGTGGTTCCGGAGGATGGCAAGCTCAAAACCCCCGAGGAGATCTCGGACAAGATGAAAAAGGGAGAGATCACTCCCGACGAGGCTGTGACCCAGCTGCTCACCCAGAGCACCACCACGGACATCCTGGGGATGACGTATTATACCGGAACGGTATACGATCCCTTCCTGACAGAGAGACTGATGGAAGCGGGAGTGGAGTTTAAGGAAGTGATACCGGACAGCTTCAGGGAGATTCTGTCCATGCTGGCTTTGTATGTGCTGCCTTTTGTGATACTGCTCATCGTATTCAATGTTTTCTTTTCGAAGAGTGCCGGCGGTATCATGGGGGTTGGAAAAAGCACGGCAAAAGTATTTATGCAAAGACGCACCGGCGTGACCTTTGCGGATGTGGCCGGTCAGGACGAGGCCAAGGAATCCCTGCAGGAGTGCGTGGACTTTTTGCATAATCCCGATAAATACGTAAAGATAGGAGCCAAGCTTCCCAAGGGCTGTCTTCTGGTGGGCCCTCCCGGAACCGGTAAGACCCTTCTGGCAAAGGCTGTTGCGGGAGAGGCGAACGTGCCCTTCTTCTCACTGGCCGGTTCAGATTTTGTGGAGATGTTTGTGGGCGTGGGTGCGTCCAGAGTCAGGGGACTTTTTGCGGACGCCCAGAAGAATGCGCCCTGTATCATATTTATTGACGAGATAGACGCCATAGGAAAGAGCAGGGACAGCCGGTACGGCGGCGGAAACGATGAGCGTGAGCAGACGTTGAATCAGCTGCTGGCAGAGATGGACGGTTTTGATTCGGCCAAGGGTATACTGATCCTGGCTGCCACCAACCGCCCCGAGATACTGGATAAGGCATTGCTCCGTCCCGGTCGTTTTGACAGGCGCGTGATAGTGGAAAAGCCGGATCTTAAGGGCCGTGAGGACACACTCAAGGTTCATTCGAAAAATGTGAAGCTGGATGAGACTGTAGATCTCAAGGAGATAGCTTTGGCTACCTCCGGCGCCGTGGGCTCCGATCTGGCAAATATGGTAAACGAAGCCGCCATCAATGCGGTCAAGAATAAGAGAGAGCTGGTAAGTCAGAAGGATCTGTTTGACGCTGTGGAAGTGGTCCTTATGGGCAAGGAGAAAAAGGACAGAGTTATGAGCCAGCGTGAGAGGAAGATAGTTTCTTATCACGAGATCGGCCATGCACTTATCATGGCCCTTCAGAAAAACTCCGAACCGGTACAGAAGATAACCATCATTCCCAGGACCATGGGCGCTCTGGGTTATGTGATGCAGATCCCGGAGGAGGAGAAATTCCTGAAGAGTGAGGCAGAGCTTAAGGATGAGCTGGTATCCTTCCTGGGCGGACGTGCCGCGGAGGAGATAGTCTTTGATACCGTGACTACGGGTGCCTCAAATGATATAGAGCAGGCGACCGGAATTGCCAGACGCATGGTCACCATGTACGGCATGAGCAAGAAGCTGGGACTGGTGGCGCTGGAGACCGTGGAAAGCGAATATCTGGACAGGCGTTCCAGACTCATCTGCTCTGAGGCAAAGGAAGCAGAGATCGATGATGAAGTCCAGCGCATGCTCAAGGATTCCTATAAGCGGGCTAAAAAACTGCTCAAGGAAAACCGTGATCTGATGGACAAGCTGGCCGCTCATCTTCTTGAGAAGGAGACCATCACCGGCAAGGAGTTCATGAAGATATTCCGTGAGTATTACGGTGAGGATTACAAGATAAAACCCGATCCTGAGGACTCATCAGGTTCCGGCAGCAGCTCGGATCCCGGGAATTCTCAGTCCGGAGGGGCTGTGGATCCGGCCGGTTCCGGCAGTGCCTCGGATAAGAATGATCCTTCCGATGACAATAGCTCATCCGATGGCAATGGCTCATCCGATGACAGCACCGTTAAAAAACCTAATTTTGAAGTTATCGTGTAGTTTTGTTCTGTTTTAGTACGGACGAAAATGGAAAAACGCGGAATAGTCCGTATGCCCTGTGGAAATGATACAGACGAAAATGAAAAATGCCGGAATAGTCTGTATCAGCAGAGAAAAATAAAACGGACGAAAATGGAAAAACGCGAAATAGTCCGTATGCCCTGTGGGAGTGATACGGACTAAAATGAAAAAATGTGGAATAGTCTGTATCAGCAGAGAAAAATAATACGGACGAAAATGGAAAAACGCGGAATAGTCCGTATGCCCTGTGGAAATGATACAGACGAAAATGAAAAATGCCGGAATAGTCTGTATCAGCAGAGAAAAATAATACGGACGAAAGTGGGAAAACGCGAAATAGTCCGTATGCCCTGTGGAAATGATACGGACGAAAATGAAAAAAATGTGGAATAGTCTGTAACAGATATGCAGGATTTCGACATCCGTGAAGAATTGAAAAAACTGCCTGCCAAGCCCGGCGTATACATCATGCATGACAAGCATGACAACATAATATACGTCGGTAAGGCAGTCATACTGAAAAACAGAGTCCGCTCATATTTTCGTGAAAGCACGAAAAAATCTCCGAAGATCACCGAGATGGTGAAGAGGATCGATTATTTTGAATATATAGTGACGGATTCTGAGCTGGAAGCATTGGTGCTGGAATGTAACCTGATAAAAGAACACAGACCAAAGTACAACACCATGCTCAAGGACGATAAGTCCTATCCCTACATAAAGGTAAATGTCCAGGATCCTTATCCTTCACTCATCTTTGCGAGAAAGATGAAAAAGGATAAGGCAAAATATTACGGACCCTACACCAGTTCATTTGCGGTAAAGGAAACCATTGATTTTATCTCAAAGATATATAAGCTGAGGGACTGCCGATATTCACTTCCGGACAACGCTCCCGACAGATGCTGTCTGAATTACCATATCGGAAAGTGTATGGGACCCTGCCGGAATATGTGTACGCCGGAAGAATATGCCGGTGGAGTGGCAGGGGCGCTGGATTTTCTGAACGGAAATTATGAGCCGGTCATTTCCTATGTGAGCGAGCAGATGTATGCCGCATCCGCTGAGATGGAATATGAAAAGGCTGCCCAGTGGAAAGAACTTTTGGACAATGTGAGAGCAGTGGCACAGAAGCAAAAGATCTCAGGCAGTGACGGCGAAGACAAGGATGTGATAG
>JAEEZH010000009.1 GCA_016288495.1 Lachnospiraceae bacterium | reverse complement strand
GCTTATCTGCATGGCCTGGGACATCTTATGCATATATAGATATCCTCCCCTTACCCGGGACAGCGCCTTAAATCTTGAAGTGCGCATCCTGTTCTTGAATTTCGTCAGGGAAGGGCTGTACTCCTGCGATGCGATCACATCGTAGGTCTCCGGTTTTTTGCGCTTATTTGTCTCGATCAGATAGTAAATAAAAAGCCGCTCCTTTACAGACAGGGACATGAGATTTGAAACCATTATACTGTGATGATTTCTGATCCCTGCCAGTGTTGCTGTTATATCTGTATTGTTATAATCCTTCAGGAACCAATGGTCGATCTCCTGCACTTTGGCGATCTGCTCCGGAAGCAGTCCGTCATCCAGCTTTTTCAGGGAAAGAGTATTTTCGGCGTTCTTATCCCATATCCTGTCGACATGGGCTTTTGACATGGCAATGATCGGGTCGGCCAATGCGCCGTGTGATTCCTCATATCTCGTTATCACTTCGTCCTGCACCTTGAGCCGGGCAGCTGTTTTTATTATCTCCTCGATATCTTTCGGCCATTCTTTCACAGGATGACAGGCTTTGTACATATCGATATATCGCCGATAAGGTTCAAAGAGTCTTGCTCTGTTACGGATCTTTGTCCTCTCCATCCCTTCCTGTCCTGCAAAATGCTTCTTCCAGTTTGCATAGAGCTCCGACAGTTCCTCCATTTTTTTCTTTGCAAGTATACGGTCTTCGTTCCCGTAGTTCCCCGATTTCTTTTTCAGGACGATATTGCCGTGACCCTTTCCGCCTGTCGCGATATCCAGGCGGTCAAAGAATTCAGAGGTGAGCTCCCTCACAAGATCACATGCTTTTCTCCGGCTCTTGCCCTTATCTGTGTACTGATGGCCCCTGTGTGTGTCATAATATACTTCCGCCGTTTCCGAAAGCCGGATCATCGCCTCCATAAGCTCGTCCGATCCGGGACGTCCTTCTTTGCCGGCATTTCTGTTTAATTCCTGCACCAGATCTTTTACATGCTCCACGGCATCACGGAACTGTTTGCAGTAAACAGAATCATCATCGCTTTCGACACTGATCCTGCTCCATATCTCATCCTTTATATTCTTTTTGAGTTTAAGGTCATACCTCTCATCTTTGATCTGCCCGCAAAGCTCAGTGAAAAGATCCGTAATGCGCTCAGTCCAGGAGAGATCTTCCGGTATTTCTTCCTTCTTTTCCGTATCAGGCATCTCTTCCGCAGGCATCTCCCCGTGCCTTTCAAACCATGCCCTAACGGCATCACGCACTACATCATGGCGACTCCCCTGCAATATCGTACCGGAAAGGAGCTGTTTTGCTATGGCGTCATACTCCTCCATGCTGCGGATCCTGATCAGATTGTACTGATCATCCGTCATGTATATCCCATCATCCAGCTCTCCCAGTCCTGAAGAGCGGAAAGCCTCAATTTTTCCCTGCTTTTCGGCAAGATAGGTCACACGGGTAACACTCCCTTCCTGGCTGTTGTCGGTCTGACCCAGATTCACGGCATGATCAGCCATGGTAAGGATGATGCGTTTCGGATTCAGGACCTTCTGAGGAGTAAAGGCCGCAGGATAGTTTGTATGCATCGAATAGACCACGGTAGTGTTGGCCTCCGTTCCCAAAGACATGTAACGCAGATCCTTTTTTGCAAGTTCCTCGTTCTCAGGACTGTGATCTATTTTTTCATTATATCCGTAGTTTTCAGGCCCGCCTGCCACGGGATCATGCTGTATGAGTTCAAATCTGACCTTGCTCAGGAATCTGGGGTATCTGTCTGCAATCCATCTTTTAATCCTCATTGCTCCCAGTCCTGAAGCGACCGCACCCCTGCTGTGTCCCTGGATTATGATGTTTACGGGTTTTACCCTTTCAAGCTCATCATCACCAAGCAGGTCCCAGTGATCAAACTTGCTTTTAAGTGTGGACTTTCCAAGTTCCAGGATATATTCCTCGAGGTTATCTTCCGAATACTTTCCCAGATTGAGAGAATTCGGGCCTTTCAGGAAAAACCTTGTCTTTGTCGCATTCTGATCGTTGACCGACTCTTTCTTCCTGAGATGTCCAAGCTTTTTCCCTTTGATCTCATCCTGTACAACATCTCCGTATGCTTCTTTGATCTTGCGGTTTGTTTCGAGACGGTTTGAATTCAGCTCCTCGATATGCGTTTTCGATTTTATGCCCGGAAGCCAAGACAGATACTTATTGTACCAGCTTACCTCAATGTCCTTCTCCCTGTATTCATCCTTATCGAAAAATCCCACGATCCCCTTATGATCCTTGCGGAAGTAGTTAAAGCCGGAACCTGCCACGTTAAACTCGATCACGTCTTCTCCTTCCAGGGCAAGCCTGGAACCTCTGGTATGATGCAGGCGGATACTTTCTGTCGGTTCATCCCCGGCATTTTTTATTTTAAGAGAATCGATCGCAGCATAACGCTCCCGTCCGAGGTTATCGATTATCGCTTTGCGGACATTGTGCTGAAGGTAATTATACTTTTTTTCGCCAAGCATCCCGGCCTGCTGATGATAAGACACCGTATCCGTCTTCCTTATCGTATACGTGTCGTTACCTGCCAGCTGAGCCTGTTTTTCCGTCACCTGCTGCTTTTTCCTGATCTCAGTTTCGTTCGTCGATGCTTTGCACATGATTAATAAAAAATCCCCCTGCGGATCTGCACCGGGTCTGTATCCGGGAGCAGGTGTTCTGCCAGTTTCCTGCTTCGTCCGGTCCCCAGCGTGATGCGGACTTTTGCTTCATCCGGATAATCAAGGCAGAAGGCCGCCGCCGAATGCCGGATGAGTTTTGGAAGCTCCTTCGTCCCTGTCGGATCAAGATCCGCAAGTATCACCATGCGTATCACCCCATAGGACTCCCTTATAAAAAGAGAG
>JAEEZH010000101.1 GCA_016288495.1 Lachnospiraceae bacterium | reverse complement strand
TCGTTGAACAGAATGATATCCTGATTTACGACTGCCACAGAGCTTGTAAACAGATCTCTGTCTATCTCATTGACCGGTTTGCCGTCAAACAGGATCTGGCCGGCCCACGGACGGTAGAGCCCTGATATCAGACGTGAAAGCGTACTTTTTCCGCAGCCGCTTCCTCCGACAAACGCAACGCTCTTTCCCTTCTCGAGCGTAAGGTTAAAGTCCTTGATCAGCGGCGGGGAGAGCTTTGAATAACCGAAGGTTACGTTCTTCATTTCAAGCCTGCCCGACAGCTTCTGCATGGATGATTTTTCCTCAATATCCGAAGATGCGGCATGTTCCAGGATCGGATCCTTCGGATACTCCATGACGTCATCTATGCGTTCCATCTGCGTGCGCATTTCCTGAAGGCGCTGACCGGCCGTGATCAGCGACTGTGCAGGCAGCAGGAACTGCGAGAGGAACCCCTGAAATGCGAGTACCATACCTGATGTGAACTCGCCCTTTATCATCAGATACACGCCCATAAGGAGCACGATATTATACACAAGCTCCATGACGAACGCAGGTACCTTGCCGAGCCTTGCATCCAACCCGGCAAACCTGACGCGCTGACTGTTTACGCTTGCCTCATACCCTGACCATCTGGCAAAAAAGCTGTTCTCGGCACCACTCGATTTTATCGTATCTATCATCTCTATGCCTGATACCGTCGCGGCATAGAGCTTACTCTCATCGCGCATCATAACGCGGGTGAGGTTGATCCTCTTTGTACTGACAAAATATGCCACAAAAACATTCACCGCTATGGCACCGATCCCAATCGCCGTCATCGCAGCAGAATATGACAGCATCACGACGAGATAAAAGATCATCATCGCTGTATTTATCACAAGGGGAGCAAAGGTGTTGACAAGCAGATATGCTATGTTCGCATTCGCCTGACGTCTTTGTTCGAGATCACCCGCCATGCGCTGTGAGAAGAATCTCATAGGGAGCTGTAATACATGCCAAAAGTAAGTGGCATTTCCGACGGCGGCAAACTTACCGCTTATCCGAAGCGAATAAAACGCCGCGATCCATGCCGCAACGATCTGTACAATGGTAAGTATGATAAGAGCGGCCATAAAGAAGCCGACAAGCGAAGGATTTCTTCCCGGAAGAAGCTCGTCCATGAAAAACCGGGAAAAACCAGCCAGAGCGATGGCTCCTATCGATGTAACGGACGTTACTATCGCAACAAACATCGCTGCCGATCCGGCTCCTGCCATGCGCTTTTTTGCAAAAGCGATCATGCTCCTGGGACTTCCCGAAGGCTCATACGCTTTGCCCGGAGTGATGTCAACGGTAACACCGGTAAAGGCTTCGTCGAACTCCTGCTCCGATATGATGACATCACCTCTTGCCGGGTCGTTGATGTATACCTTTCCTTTTTTGAAGCCGCAAAGGACAACGAAATGATTGAATTCCCAATGTATTATGCATGGGAACGTTCCTTTTTTCTTCAGCTTTTTGGATCCATAAAGAAATCCCCTGACATCAAACCCGTAGGCTCTTGCCGCTTTTGCGATATTGCCCGCATTGGTTCCGTCACGCGAGACATCACAGTCCTCCCGGACCTGCTCAAGGGGAATCCACTTTCCGTAATAAGCCATGATCATGGTAAGGCACGCCGCTCCGCACTCAAGTGCTTCCATCTGCATAACGACGGGAACCTTTGCCACGCCATCCGTCACCGGCTGTTTGATTTTCGCTTTGCGTGTTTCGTCCAAGTGTATTCCTGCCTATCTGATGATGTAACTGATCGGTGCTACTTCCTTTACACCGGTTTCGGTGTTTATCTGAATCTTTCCAAACATGGCCCAGAACAGAGTCCCAGCAATAAGAATCAGCGTCGCAAACAGTATCATCCACACGGACGGTGTGGTCACCCTGATATAGTCGTCAAGCTGTTCGGGGGAGGTCACCCTTTCCAGACTCTTTTTGCGAAATATCTTTTTTTCTTCCATCTGTCCTCCCTAAAATCGTCTTACAGAGTATGCCTCCTGCTGCCTCATTGCAATCTTCAGGATTTCTGAAAGTTTTTCCGGCATCACTGCCCACCGCTCTTTCCTTTCACCCGCAGTCCTTCCGTTTTCACTTCCACCCTTTGGTGTTAGAATTGACCTTTGCTGTCACCTTACCTTAATGGTGATTCTGAATTTTTTATTCAGATACTTATACAGCACCATGATGCTGTCCTTTTCCCGTGGCTCCACCACGATACTGTTGCCGGACACATATGCCTGGGAAGCTTTCTGTTTAACTACAGACAGCTTTCCGGAGCATATATCTGTTCCGAACATATCCTTTACCGTGCGCAGGGTAACGGCACTGCCCTTATTTATAAGCTTTGCCGCCTTCTGCGCCGCGGGTCTCTGAACCCTGAAATTTATGGTATAGGTCTTGCCATCCTCCATTGTGAAGGTGGCACTGCCATCCTTTTTACAGGTTATTTTCGCTGTCAGATCCTTTTTATTCACCTTTACCTTGATGCCTCCCGTAGCCGTGGCACTGTGCCTGTCCATGAGCTTTGCCGCGGTGATGAGGCGACTGCCCTTTATCACTGTCATTTTAAGGGAGCCGGGATCCCTGCCCTCAGCCTTGGAGAAATCAAGTACCATGGAATCTATTCTTCCCGAGGCTGTATCTGCCGCAAAATTATCCTCCGGGGAAGCATACCCGCCGGCAATTTCATAATCGGACACCCCGGATTCATTTCCGGGTTCGTTTGCGGGCTCATTTCCGGGTTCGTTTGCGGGCTCATTTCCGGGTTCGTTTTCATCTGATGACGGAGCATCCGTCACCTCTCCGGAAAAACTCTTCTCTATGAAATGAGCCTTATCATCGATATGGAGAACGGAATCATTCCCGGCGGCCTGAGCCCTGAGCACCCTCAAAGCGCCATCTATATCCGTTATGTCGGAAGAAACCAGTCTGTCTGTCGCTGCCCATGCCACAAGGGGATTTGAAAAGCCGTCTGTCGGCCGGTCTGTGGTGGCGGAAAAGCTTGATGCGGCTACTCTCACGGTTTTTTCCTTCCAGTCCTTTTTCCAGACACCATGGGCATAGATCACTGTGTCACCATAAACCAGGGCATCCAGTCCCTCTCCGGTAAAGTAGCAGTCCACCCCGACTATATCCGTCAAAAGCCCCCTGCCTCCGCTTGTCAGAGAATAATCCACCAGGGTCTTAAACTCCTCCCAGGTAAGCTCATAGCAATAGATCTCATTTTCAAAGGGGAACATGGTATGTACATCACCAAGGGTTATTTCCCTGCGATCACGGCCTGCTTCTATGTCAAAGCCGACTCTTATGCCTCCGCCGTTCATAAAGCCTATATCGGCGCTCACACTGGAAGCGTATATGGAAGCCATCCAATTTCCTATAGCCGAGCTTCTGTTTCCGCTATCCGGGATGTACACATTCATCGGTGCAGGCGTGGTTATATATCCTATAACCTCACTTAATTTTTCCTTGATCTCATCCAGTACCACCTTGGTAAACTCAGCCAGCTCCTGATCCAGGTCATTCTCATTTTTATTGCTGTCCGTATAATACAGATGTTCTTTATCGTCGGTTATGGGCAGGACCTCGTAAAATTTCATACCGTCATACTCCATATCCCCGGCATCTGTCTTTTTAAATGCCATTCCACAATAAGCATAGGCCTGTCCGTAGCAGCCGGGCTGTACATATAAAACACCATTTGCGCCCCTGCCCATGCTGTTTATGTGAGTATGTCCCCCCAGTACCAGATCCACACAGGTACCCTCAGGCAGCTGTCTGGCAACGACCTGTCCATCGCCATGGGCTATGACCACAGTGGCATCACAGCCCTTATTTTCCTCCAGGTCTTTGGCCAGGGCATCAAGTGCCTCATAATCCTCTGATATGCTGTAGCCCTGATCCGTAAACATTGATGTCATTATGGAGTCGGAATATTCTTCGGCGAAGCCTATCACGCCTATTTTAACCGTCTCCTTGCTCCCATCCTGTGCAGTACCTTTCCATGCGTTCTTTTCACAGATCAAATAATCCTGAGCAAAATCCACCTTTTTCCCATTTCTGTAAAGATTTGAGATCACGACAGGCACCTTGTTTTCATGTCCGTCATAATCCATCATTGTACCGTCAGCATCCACTGTATTTTCTATTCCCCAGTCAAACTCATGATTTCCTATGGTCACTGCATCATAGCCCATAATATCAAAAGCATGTGAGATGGTTTTCCCCCGATTCATGTTGGAAAGATTATTTCCCTGATATATGTCTCCCGAATCCAAAAGCAGCGTAGACTTATTGTAATCAGGATCGGCTATACGGGTCCTCAGATCATTAACCTTGTCCGATATGTAAGCCAGCCGATACTCATCCCCGGCGGATGTGATCTCTGCCAGATAGCCATGTACATCCGTGGTATGAAAAATATTGAGGACATATTTATCGTCATCCACCGGGACAGGATCTGTATCACTTTGTGTCTCCCTGTAAAAGGACAGGGCAAACTGGGCAGGATCCGACTTGGAGTTCTTCCCGTAAGTCGTGAAATTACCGTAATGCAGCTCCAGATAGTAATTCTTCCAGGTGCCGTTTACGGCATTTACATTATGCAGATAAACTCCATCCTTTATCTGCCACAGGCTGCATGCAGCCTTCTCCTCGCTCATATACACTCCGCCGCCGCTTTCCACCGATGTAAGATACCCTTTGTCTGATTTAAGATATATCTTTCCATCACCGGCCGACTCCACGGTAAACACCGCACCATTTCCAAGGGATGAGCTCCTTATCACCCCTCTTCCCTCAGCATCCTGAGCTATACTGGCAATGCTGCCCGCCAGAGTCTGACCCATACTTCCAACAGCCTGATCGGAAACAATATTAGAGCTCCCTGCATTCACAATAAGGATACGATCACCCTCTGCTATCAGACCCGCATCCGTCTCCACATAGAAGGTATATGTATCCGCAGCCAGCGCCGTGTGTAAAAACAGGGTGCTGAACAGCAACACAAAAAGGAGTATGCCACACTCTTTCCTGCAATTCTTTCCTGCGATCATATTCAGATGATCCCTCCGTTTAAAAATACTCACCATCATCTTCTCCTCTATAAAACATAGTTTATATCTGACTTATTGTATTCTCTCCAACTGTCAAAGATGGGTTATACCACAGGGCGGCACCCGAGAGCATGAAGAACATAGCCACAAACATAGCGAGTACCCTGATAAGATCAAAGGCCTCGATTTTCTTTCTTTTTGCCATTACAGAACCTCTTAAACTTGCATTACACGCCGTAATATTATATATTTATCTTTGTTGATTATCAAGAAAAACATAAGGAGAAACACAGTATGAGTTATACCTTCCTTGACGAGCTCCCCACCCCGGAAGAGATTTGCGCCGAGCACCCCGTTCCCGCAAATCTCAGCCACACACGGAACAAATAAAACTTATTCAAAGAAAAGAGGTATCCAAATGAACGAAAAAGCAAAGGAAGACATCTACTACGGCCTGATAAAAGCCAGGATCATTCTGAACACTCCCCGTATAGCCCCCTTCTATATGATGATAAGACATAACAAGACGGTGAACGAAGATTTAAGGGTCTGGGGAAACCAGTACGTCCTTCGCAGATATAACAAATCAAAATATCTTCTCTTCTCCCAGGCCATACTGGATGTAAAGGAATTCAGGAATCTCGTCCATCTCAGGCTTCTTCAGAGCAACAAACTTCTGGGCAGCGTTTTCTTCAAGAAGCTCTTCCCTCTTATGGACACCCTGTATTTTGACACCCTCAATGTGGGAAAGGGGCTGTTCATACAACACGGCTTTGCCACCATCATATCGGCCCGGAAGGTGGGCGATTACTGCTGGATAAACCAGCAGGTCACCATAGGCTTTGAACAGGACAAATCTCCGTCCATAGGAAACAGGGTGCGCATAGGCGCGGGAGCAAAGATAATCGGCGGAGTGAACATCGGTGATAACGCCATCATCGGAGCCGGTTCGGTGGTCACAAAGGACGTTCCCGCCAATGAAATATGGGCAGGAAATCCCGCCCATTTCATTAAAAAAGTTCCTGAGGATAAAATCCTGAAATTGTAATTTACTAAAACTTTCCACATCAGTTACCATATTTCAGATTTAAGCCAAATCTTTGCCTGCGCGGGATTAACTCTATGATAAGCTTGACTTGATTACATGTGGGAAGTTTTAATTTTTTACTGAAGCACGACCTATTCCACGGGTTCAAACTGACTGTGGTAGAGATCCGAATACAGACCCTTCTTTTCGAGAAGTTCCTCATGTGATCCCATCTCTACCACGTCTCCGTCCTTCATGACAAAGATACAGTCGGCGTTCTGGATCGTGGACAGACGATGGGCTATGACAAAGGAAGTCCTGTCCTTTGTCAGTCTGTCTATGGCTCTCTGTATAAGGAGTTCACTTCTCGTATCCACATTACTGGTAGCCTCATCAAGTATCAGCACAGGCGCATCCTTGGCAAGGGCCCTGGCTATGGTCAGAAGCTGTTTCTGCCCTGCGGATATATCCGAGCGCTCACTGATGACGGTATCAAGGCCGTCAGGCAGCGTTCCCACATAGTATGACAGCCCGCAGTCTTCCACTATGCTGTTCAGTTTATCTTCGGTTACCCCCTTAGTTGAATAAACAATATTATCCCTGATGCTTCCTTCAAAGGTCCAGGTATCCTGAAGTACCATTGCTATATTGTCATGAAGCCTCTCATACCCCAATTCGGTCACCGGCACCCCGTCAACGGTTATCCTTCCGCCCTGAGGCTCATAAAACCTCATGAGCAGATTGACAAAGGTGCTCTTTCCGGCACCTGTTGGTCCCACGATCGCCACCTTCTGACCTGCCTTTACTTTTGCTGACAGATCGTGGAGGACTATCTGGTTTGGATCATACCCAAAGGTCACATGCTCAAACTCAACATCCCCCAGAAGCCTTTCCTTTGCAAAGGAACCCTTTTCTGCGCCGTCTTTTTCCACTTCATCCTTCTTAAGCTCCGGAGCATCAAGGATTTCGGCCACACGGTCTGCGGAGACCAGCGCCTGCTGAAGGGCGGATACAAACTGGATCATGGAATTCATGGGCTCGGCTATCATAGGGGCATAGAGAATGAACGCCGTCATACCGCCTATGGTCAATGTCCCCGGCTTTACGGAGAAGATCGCCGCCGCAGTCACCACCACCACCACGTAGCTTAAATTTGAATTGAAGGAAAGAAGGGGCTGTAACAGGCCCTGAAGGAACTGGGCCTTTTTCGAGTCATATCCCACCTTCTTGTTTCTTTTTCCGAATTCGTTTTTTATATCCTCTTCACAATGGAAGGCCTTAATGACCATATGGCCTGAAATGGACTCCTCAGTGTAAGCGGTAAGGTTTCCCAGGGATTCCATCTGGCTCTTTAAATGGGGACCGGTCTTCTGAACGACTATGGCAAGGATCACCAGACCCGCAAACTCCGCTACGATAACGGCAAGGGTCATATAGGGATTTGTCATGAACATCACCACCAGAAGAAGCACCAGCTTTATGATATTTGCGGGTGCGGGGGCAAAGGTATTCAATATGGATGTGCATATGGTATCCACATCCTTCATAAACCTGCTCTGTATATCACCCACCATATATTTATCGGCCACACTGACGGGTATCCTGTTCAGCTTATCATTAAGCTTCACCCTAAGATTGCTTCCGATATATCCGGAGGCCTTTGCCACAAGCAGATTCTGAGCGATATAGAAAGCGGCAAAAAAAACCAGAAGTCCTATGGCCGAGCGCAGATAAGGCATGACCATATCCATCCGGATATCGCCTCCGATATTCTGCTGAAGATGATCCCCCAGCCTTTGTATCTGCATGGGCAGGAGCGCCTGGGCAACAGCAGCGATCACCGCGCAGATCATTGAGGAGATGATCACCTTCATGTTATTACGGATTATCTGTCGAAGAAGTGCATTTCCTTTGCTCATAAACCTACGCTCCCTTCTTCTCTTTTGCATCTATGAACTGACTGTGGGCAATCTCCTGATAAACGCTGTTATTCTCCATGAGTTCATCATGAGTTCCCTCGCCAACTATCCGACCTTTATCCATCACATAAATCCTGTCGGCATACCTGATGGTAGCTATGCGCTGGGCGACGATGATCAGGGTGGCACCTGCCGCATTTTTCTTAAGTGCGGTGCGCAGTTCCCTGTCGGTCTTAAAATCAAGGGCGGAAAAGGAATCGTCAAAAAGGTAGATCTCGGGATTTCTGCAGACCGCCCTGGAAATGGTAAGCCTCTGCCTCTGGCCTCCGCTGAAATTCATTCCCCCACGCTGTACCTGGGTATCGTAGCCCTCAGGCTTTTTCATGATAAAATCGTGAGCCTGCCCCGTCATTGCAGCCTTCCTGATATCCGTAAGACTCTTTGCAAAGCCGCCGTCATCTCCGAAATCTATGTTCTCGGCTATGGACTGGGTAAAGAGCATGGCCTTCTGGGGAACATAACCGATACGGTTGCGAAGATCCGAAAGTGTGTAATCCTTTATGTCGGCTCCGTTTATCTCTATCCTTCCGGATGTAGCCTCATAAAGCCTGGGAATAAGATTTAAAAGCGTGGACTTTCCGCAGCCGGTATTTCCGATGATAGCTACAGTCTCTCCCTTTCCCGCACGAAAACTGATATCCTCCAGGACTCCTGCCGAAGCGCCGGGATAGCTGAAGGATACATGCTCAAAGCTGACAGCGTAAGCCCCGTCATGATCTTTTGCACCCTTTCCGTCCTTTATGACTGTGGGACAATCCAGGACCTCGCGTATACGCTTGGAAGAGATCAGGACATCGGGGATCATTCCGAGACCTCTCATCAGGAATACCACAGCTCCCATGATGAGCGTGGCATAGGATGAAAACTCGATCATTTCGGCATAGAGCGTCGGACGCTGTGCCAAAGCCGCTTCCGAAATGATGTGTGTGCCCATGGCAAAGATCGCTATCGTTAGCCCGTATATGGTCACCGTAAGACCCGGCGCCAGGATCGATACCGCCTTATTCACGGTTATGTTGAAATCCGTCAGTTTTCTGTCCGTAACATCAAAGGACTCCTTCTGAAATTCATATGCGTTGAAGGCATGCAGTACCCTGATACCTCCGATGTGCTCTCCCACCTGCCGGTTGATTATATCCATGTAGGTCTGCGCATCCATCATTTTTCCGGTGGCCGTCAGAAATACGACGGACAAAAGCACCAGGGCGATCAGTGAAGCCGATCCCACAGTGTAGATCCATCTTATATCCGTATGTCCCATTTTGAAAGCCGCCAGAGCGAAGGTGAACAATGCCCTCACAAGAAGGAGCGGACCGAAGGTCCAGAACATCAGGATGGACTCGATATTCCTCGTACATCTCGTCACCAGGGATGAGGAATCAAAGGCCGAAGCCTCCTGCAGCGAAAAGGACATAAGTTTATCAAAAACATCATTCCTTACCCTGGTAGCTATATCCGTACCGATGCCCGTAATGATATAGCCCCCGATCACGGCCAAGGCCAGACTGCCGAAGGCCAGCGCCAGAATGAGTGCTCCGTTTCCCAGCACATCCGAAAAAAAGAGATCCCCCCCTTGCACGATCAATGCAATCCGGGCGGTAAACTCCGGGATCTTCAGTTCAAAAATAACCTGGAAGATGACGCAAAGACAACTCAGTATCAGCAAATATACATCTCTTTTTTTAAGATACTTAAAGATAAAGCTCATAGCTTATATAAAACCCCTCAATCCTTTACTCCGAAAAAATGTCTCCATTTTTCAAGCTGCTCTGCGGAATACCTGATATTCTTCTGCTCCTTTGCATCGATCAGGAAAAGATTCGTTCCGTCAGAGGGTTCAAAGCCGTCGATACCCGGCTTCCCGTCATGGAAGAAGCCGCATACAAGCTTATTCATGGTAACGGCCAGCTCCCGGTCTTCATCCTTCCAATAATCCTTTCTCAGAGGACTCAGATATCCCGTACAGTAGGGGACCTCACAGGAGTGGAAAGATCCGAATCTGTCCGCATCAGGCCCGGGCATCACGTGAGTGAAAAAATAGATATAGGTATTACCGGGACAGGTGCTGTTTCTGACTCTTGCAAACTCCAGAAGTTCAAATAACATAGCATCCGTACAAATATCCTCGATGGTTGCAATAAGATCGTCCCCATGTGTATCATAAGCCTCCAGGACCTCAGCCGGTGCATTCGGATAAAATCTCCCGATGACCATCTTCATGACATCCCTGCCCTGTCCGGCAAGGGTCTTAAGCAGATTATACATGGGGGTTACGATGAAATCGCGGCCCACCATTCCCATCAGCATGGGAACCTCTTTATTTACTCCTGCAATGACCTCATGTCTGAAGGTGTCCTTCACATAATATCCGTCAATCACAGGAGCCTTTATATTCATATGAGCGCAAAAGACCTTCGCATCCTCCTGACGAAGCTTCTCCAATGAATTATCATAGCTCTCCAGCAGTTCCTTTGATGTCTCGTAGGCCTGATCCGGGGTCTGCCAGCTGAGAAGATTTGTCAGGGGAAAACAGTTCATTCCCATGGATATCACCTTGTCATAATAGGGCTTCATCTGCTCACTTACCGCCAGAAGATTAACCTGAGAAGCGCCTGAAGACTGACCCCAGATGGTCACAGCCCCGGGATCTCCTCCAAATGCGGCGATATTTTCCTTTATCCACAAAAGCGCGATCTCCTCGTCTGAAAGGGTATAATTGCCCGATCGGTTTTCAGGTGACTCCTCAGAGAGTTCCTTTGATGCCAGCCAGCCGTAACACCCTTCCCTGTGGGTAAGAGTCACATATATCGCATTTCGCTCAGCGATCCGGTCGCCGTCATAGATATCACATGAGGAACCGCCGGTGACAAAACCGCCGCCATACAGGTACAAAACCACGGGCAGATCCTTTCCTCCTTCCGGAGCCCAGATGTTCAAGGTGAGACAGTCTTCGGAATAATCCTTGTTACGTATCACGAATTCTTCCGTCCATATGAGCTTCTGTTCTTCGGCCATCTCATTCTGCCAGCAGCTTTTTCCGAATTCCGTGCAGTCCCTTATGCCCTCACGGTATCCGTATTTTTCCGCCGGCTTAAAACGCCTCTCTCCCACGGGAGCCTCGGCGTAGGGTATTCCCTTAAAAACCCTTATCCCGGCCTCATCATAATAACCGCGGATCTTTCCGCCTGTAGTTTCTATTACATCGGTGTATTTTAATTCCATAATGTTTTCCGTCCTCAGCCTCGCCTTTGAAAGCACGGATTTTTCGATGTTCCCTTCGTCCGTTATCCTTGCCGGGATCCCCAGATCATTCAATACATCACAGGTCGCCCTGACGATCCCGCTGTCGTCCGTCCTTAGGTTATACTTAAAATGCATATTATCCTTAAAGGTGCTGACAGCCACCATGCTAATCCTTACCATACCATAACAGCACATATCCTCGATAAATTCATCTATGCCGCCTCCGACGGAATTGACTCCCGGATAGGTAACTCCGAAGGAGAAAGGCCTCACGGCAGCTTTTTGACCTGCCGGCGCCGGCGAAGGAGGTAATTCGCTCTTTTTATTAAACTCCTCCACTTGCCTTACCTTATCTCCCATCACGGCTTTTGCATAATCCGCGTTGAGACTGTCGATCAGCTGCTTCTTAAGCTTTGCGCAGCGAAGAGCAGTATCCTCACGCCTGTCCCCGGCTGTCTGAAGCAGCATCACTGCGTCGGAACAGTTCACCAGGTTCTTTGATCCGAAGAATCTCCTGAAATCAACCGGAAGCATGCTCACATAAGGAGCATCTCCCACATCACGGGCCTTACACATCGCTTCACAGACCACATAGTGGATAAAGGGAGCAAAAGAGGTCCCGTATTCCTTTACCTTTTTCGCAAAATCCGAAGTCGATACCATCACATCGTATATATGGCTGGTATTATAGGGCAGCGCCCCCGGATTATCTTCAAACTGAAAGGTTCCGGGGATCATTTTTATAGGAGAAGAAGCCAAAACATCACCGTATTTTCTATAGGGATCATACATATCTTCTTCATCGGATACTATCATATCCTCAGAGGATTTACGAAAACTCAGGAGAAACTCTTCATCCGTAAATTCAATTCCCTTTTCCTTATAATAAAAATAAAATGTACTCTTTATATAGGCCTTAAGCCCAACATAATCAGCCATTCCGTGGAAGAACCTCATGACAAGCTTTCTGCCGGAATATGTGATATAAAACAGATAACCGTTTGTGTCATCACTTCCGAAACTGCGAACGCTGCCACCACTCTCACAAATGACCACTTCCTCCGGATTGTCCGCCGGTACGATCTTTTCATCCTTCATCACAGGGCGGTACCCCAGCTCCGGATACAGTCTGATGGCCTCTGTGGCCGCCCTGCGGAGGGCTTTTATGTCCGGTTCGTCCTTCAGGCAAATCTCCACAACAATCTCAAAGACCGCGTCATCAAGGTTATGCTGGAGAAAGAATTCATTGGAAGCTCCGATAATCTGCTTTTTCATCATTTCCTCTCTCTTTTCCTAATCTGCACTTCTATAACATGAGGCGGATTCACCGCATCGGCAAGCACCTTCTTCCTGTACATGTTAAGCTCCCTGTACAAAAATCCGAATTCAGGCTCACCGAAGGACGCACTCAAAGGCCGTTCCAGGCTGCCATGGCATTTTTCCAGTTCTTCCTTTATGAAGGCGCTGACTTCCCGGGTGTCAAAGGTTTTTGCCTTTTCATAATCAGCCACACTTTCAGGTTCGAGGATCATTATGAACCCATCCTCGTAAGGATGCCGTGCAAGACTGAAATCCGAAATGGATATTCCGTATTTTTCTTCTGCCTTCTTCACCACGCCATAAACATCCTCCTCATAAAGAT
>JAEEZH010000001.1 GCA_016288495.1 Lachnospiraceae bacterium | reverse complement strand
CTTGCCCGTCACTCTGATCTGGGCATTACTTGAAGATTTGAATTCCATTTCCAGCTTCGCCATCTCAATTTCATTTCTCTTGATACGGTCCTGATACCGCCTGATCATGCTGGAAAAATCCTTCAGCTGGGTTATCACTTCCTTGTCCAGCCTTTCGCCTCTGCCGACTCTCTCACCCACGGCCTTTACCACAGGCTCCAGCCTGTCTATCTTTTTCTGGGATTCCTTATTCTCGGACAGCATCTCATTATACTTCTGTCTCTTTTGCGGGTCAACCCCCACTTCAACCGTAGTGGCCACTTCCACATCGGAACCCAGGGTCTTTACCTCTATATAATTGAGAGCCCGGACGTTCCCGCCCGCGATAAAGCCTCTCTTGCCCTGTACCACCACATGATCTCCGGATGAGATGGAGGAATGCAGGATACAATCGGTCTCCACATATCCGCCGGCATATACGGTGGCGTTTTCTATGAATTTAACCACTACATTGCCGCCGGCTTCCAGAACGCCCTTCTGCATACCTGTAATACCGCGGTATATCACTATATTGCCGCCGGCTTTGACATTGGCGCCCTCAACCACGCCCTTTATGCTCACATCCCCGGTGGCCACCACCTGAAAACCGGAAAGCACATTACCTTCGACTTCTATATCTCCTTCAAAGAAAACATCTCCCGTACCTGTATCCACATTGTTCAGGGACAATACCTTGGATACTACCACCTTATCCCCGTCAAGGATAACATGTCCCTTAACCTCGGACAAAAGGGAAAGGCCGTCCTCGGACACCCTTGTATTTTTACCATGATTGAAAGTAGGCACGTTCGGTTCATGGGGCAAAAGCTCATCCCCCCATACATTTATACCGCTCTCACCGGGATCCGGAGGAGTGATGACCGCCAGTACCTCCCCCTTTTCGCAGGGGCATATATTGTCCAAATGGAAAAAGTCCACGCTGCCGTCGGCATTCAGAGTAGGACGGCCGGACAGATCTGTCTTAAATTTATATTCCAGGGTCCCGTCCTCACTCTCGATAAAGGGCTTACCCTGAGCCAGCACATAATCCGTGCAGTATTTTCTGTCTGCAAGAAACTGGTCTATTACGGATTCATTGATCCCGTAGACTATATCATTGTATCTCAGATCACCCAGGATCTCGGCCCTGTCCATCATGGGGCCACCCTTAAAAGGGGGATAAAATCTGGCTTTGACAAGCATGCCGTCGGGAGCGATATCCAGCTTCATCATCTCGCTCTCCAGGATGCTCTTCTTGTCATCCAGCAGATACATCATATCCGTCTCGGAATTGATACAGTCGTCAATCTCCAGTATGTCAAAGTAAAAATCCTTCTTTTCAAGATAGTCGGAAAGCTCATGAATAGAGATCTTGTCCCCGCCGTCTTCAGCCGGGATAAGATGCAAAAAAGTACTGTCGCCTTCTATCACTATCTGAAAATATCCGTTTTTCTTTGCCATAAAGTCCCCCTCCAACTGCCTCAAACCGCAAAAACGCCAATATATTTTCCCAATTTCTTTTTCATTTTGACCAGCGCCTTGGAATGGAGCTGTGACACTCTCGACTCCGATACCTCCAGCACTTCACTGATCTCCTTAAGGGTCAGATCTTCATAATAATAAAGGGTCATGACCTTGTTTTCTTTTTCGGTAAGCATCGACAGCGCTTCCACCAGCATATCCTTCATCTCCGCCTTGAGCATGGACTCCTCGGGAGTGTCAAAACGCTGTTTAACGCTTCTGTCTATGGGAGCTTCGGTCCCCTGATCCGCGAACTCGTTGAGCGACACCACATTGGTCACCAGAAGCTGCTGCTGCCACTCGTAATACTCATCATCACTGATCCCCAAAGCCTTCGCTATCTCATCATCCGTGGCATTCCTGCCGCTTTGGGCTTCTATCTCTTTTACAACGGAATCTATCTTTTTCTGTTTCTGACGTATGGTCCTGGGAATCCAGTCCATTTTTCTGATCTGATCCAGAATGGCTCCCCTTATACGCAGGGAGGCATAAGTTTCGAATTTTACTTCTTTTTTACAGTCGAATTTATCTATGGCATCTATCAGACCGAAGATACCATACCCCACAAGATCATCATATTCCACATTGTATCCCAGATACATGGAGAGGCGGCCGGCCACCAGCTTTACCAGCGGGGCATACTCAAGTATGATCTCCTCTCTCAGCTGAGGATCCTTCGATGCGGAATAATCATCCCACAGCTTTTTTCTTTTTGCTTCTGAAGCGGCAGCATCCATGCTTTATTCTCCATATGATCATCAATTATAAGATCCTTCGCTTCGCTCAGGATGACAGGGCCGGGTAGTCAGCTCAGGATGACAGGGCCGGGTAGTCAGCTTAGGATGACACGGCCGGGTAGTCAGCTCAGGATGTCTCCTCCGTCTCCTGCCCTTCCGTTTCTTCATCCTGTGAAGCCTCATCCTCTTTCTTTTCGGGCTCGACGACTATCTCTATCTTGTCCAGGAGGAACTTGATCAGATCCCCGAGAATGAGAAAGACAAGCAGAGTAACTAATATGATGATAAGAGCATCCATAGGCTCCCGTCCCTGGATATATGTATATATCGCAGCCACCGCACCCCCCAAGAGGGTGACAATGGCAGGAACCGGTTTCGTCTTCAGATGCTCGATCAAAGGAGCTTCTTCCTCAAGGAGCTCATCCTCCTTAAGTATCTCCTTATCCGTATTTTTAGTGGTTTCTTCCGGCAATTTGATCCACCCGAATCCTATATGGTCTTTACCGGCTTTCCGACCGACTTGATCACATAATCACCGGTTTCCGGAAAAAATTCAACCGTACGACCGTAATTAAGCCCCGTATCTTCTGCAAGCAATGAGATCCCCAGCTCCTTGAGGGCCTGTTTCACCGCTTCAACATTTCTTTTACCCACCTGCATAAGTTCACTCTTTGACTGGAGGGCAAACATCTGGGCTCCACCGGCTATCTTTGCCACCATACGACGTCTGACAGCTCCGGCCTTTTCCATCTGCTTGACCAGCTCTACAACACCCGTATCCGCAAATTTAGCAACATTACCGTTATTACTTACAGTCTTGGAATTAGGAAGCATGACATGTGCAAGTCCCCCGACCTTTGTCTGAGGATCTCTGATCGCCACGCCCACACAGGACCCCAGTCCCAGGGTCGTAACTGCATTCGGACTGATGCATACTTTTAAATCGGCCATACCGACCTTGATCATTTCTCCCATAAAATAATCCTCTCAAACAGCTTACATGCCCAGTGCTGATAACATCTTGTTATATGACGGAAGATCGGGCACCAGCACGAAATATCCGTCGATAGTGGAAAAGTCCGTAAAAGTAGTTTCGATCATAAGCATCTTATCGCCCATCTCACCGAACTCTATGGCCGGTACAGAAAGCAGGGCGCCTGCCATGTCCACACACAGATCGGGAACCGAAGGTATGATCTTCATGTTCGTAAGTGTGGAAAGTGAATTCAGATATGCACCCGTAATGATATTGCCTATCTCCTTAAGGGCGGAAAGCTCGATCTCGGTAAAATCATGCTCATCCTGAGTCTGCATACCCATCAGCCGGGCCACCAGCTCATGAGCCGATTTTTCCTCCATCAGGAACATGATGCTGCCGTTCAGATCGCCCTCTATGCGCAGATATATACCGGCCACCAGCAGTTCCTCGCCGCCCATGGCCTCACCGACCTCGCTGAAGTCCAGCAGATCGATCTTGGGAACGCTGATGTCCACCTTGGTCTGAAGCATCTGTGCCAGAGAGGTGGCTGCATTTCCCGCGCCGATATTTCCTATTTCACGCAATACGTCAAAAAACATATTGTCGACATTGTTTAAATCAAGATTTGCCATATGATACCCCCATTGTTATGTCTGATCGCATATTTAATATGATCAGGCCTGTTCCTTATCGCCTACAAGAGCATTCATGTCAAGCAGTGAGATCAGTCCGCCGTTGCTCTTGCCTACTCCGGTAATGTAATTTGCACGCTCATCCCTGATATCATGGGCAACCTTATCTATACAGGTCTCGTCCAGCGTAACCACTTCCCTGACCTCATCCACCAGAAGTCCTATGGCGGCATCAGCCTCTATCTTGACTATTATGATGCGGCTGATATTTGAATATACATCGTCCTCCAGTCCCATCTTGATACGGACGCTCATAACGGGAATGACCTCACCGCGCAGGTTGATAACGCCCTTAAAATAATTCTGTATCTTGGGGACTCTGGTGATATGCTGAAGTCTCACTATATTGTCGATGTATTTTATATTGATGCCGTACTGCTCATCGCCCAGACGGATCACCATATACTGAACCTTTTCGTATTCCACTGCGGTTCCGAGGATATTTTCTGTTATCATTTTCTTCTCCTTTCCGTTAAGCGGCTCTCAGGATCATAACAAAACGTTTACGTCTACGATGAGCGCCACCTCGCCGTCGCCGAGGATGGTAGCTCCGCTTATTATCTTGCTTCCGTTTATATATTTACCCAGTGACTTGATAACTATCTCCTGCTGTCCGATCAGATCATCGACGATGACACCGGCCTGGTTGTCACCCTTCTTGACAACAACCACAACAAGATTTGCATTGGGATCCTTCTTGCTCTCCATATCCAGCTCATTTGAAAGACGGATGAGCGGTATAACGCTTCCTCGAAGCTGCATAACCTCTTTGGCCTGTACCAGCTTCACATCGGCAGCGGGAACATCCTCTATGGTATCTATGGAGCCCAGGGCGATAGCGTATTTCTCATCACCCACAACAACCATGAGTGCCTGAATGATGGCGAGTGTAAGGGGAAGCCTGATGGTAAAGGTGGAACCTTCACCCAGCTTTGTCTTGACGGAAACATCGCCGCCCAGCGCTTCGATCTTTGATTTAACCACATCCAGACCAACGCCTCGTCCCGATACGTCGGTGACCTGCTTGGCGGTGGAGAAGGAAGGCAGGAACAGCAGGTCCACGATCTCCTTGTCCGTCATGGCCTCGGCCTGCTCTGCGGAGATGGTACCGCGCTCTATAGCCTTCGCTTTTACCTTTTCCACATCGATTCCGTTACCGTCATCCTTTACCTCGATGATAACGTTATTACCGTCCTGATATGCGTTCAGTATGATGGAGCCGACCTCGGGCTTGCCTCTTTCGAGACGGACGTCATTGGGCTCCAGACCGTGATCGGCGGAGTTTCTCAGCAGATGCATCAGAGGATCTCCGATCTCATCCACCACGGTACGGTCAAGCTCTGTCTCCTCACCGGACATATAGAGCTCCATCTTCTTATCCAGCTTTTTCTGAAGATCCCTGATCATGCGGGGGAACTTCTGTACTACGCTCTCGATGGGAACCATTCGAACCTTCATGACTGACTCATGGAGGTTGGTGGTCACGCTCTCGAGATATTCTATCTGCTCATTGACAGCCTGGTTGCGGTCTCCCTCCGAAGCGGAATTAGTAGCCGATACCAGGGAATTCTTTGCAATGATAAGCTCGCTGACCAGATTCATCAGATCATCCAGCTTTTCTATGTCCACCCTGACCGTTCTGTTTGCCACAGCCTTCGCGGGTTTCTTTGCGCCGCCGCCGGCTGCGGGCTTGGTCTCGGCCTTTTTCTCCTCATGGTTTTCAGCCTTTGCCACTGCGGGAGCAGTGGTCTCGGCCTTCTCTTCCTTCGGAGCACCGGCATCGGATGCGGCTGCCGCCGTAGCCGCCTCGGAAGAACCTATCTCATCGGCCGTAACCTGGGCGCCCAAAACGTTCTCTATCTCGGAAACGCTCTTTGCCGCTGCGATTATCTTGTCCAGAGGCTCTTCTGAGATCACATACAGACTGAAGTCAAATTCAAATTTTTCGTCCTCTATATCCTGGGAGGAAGGATCGCTGACAACGATCTCGCCCAGATCCTCGATGGCCTTGAACACAAGGAAGGCTCTGGCTGCCTTAAGAATACAGCTCTCCTGGACAAAAACGGTAAGTCCGTATACGTGCTGGCCTGTACTCATGGCCTGTATCATCACTGTAGCCTGGGACTCTTCCAGGTTGATGGAAGCCCATTTGCCCTGAGGCCCATCCTTGGGAGCGGCTGCTTCGGGAGCCGCAGCTGCTGCCTCGGGAGCCTTGTCCTGTGCGGCAGGTGCGCCGTCTGCGCCGCCTCCGCCCAGCTGCTCACTCATGATGTCATTTATAGCCTTTATTATATTTTCATTGTCATTGGTACCCTCGTCGCTGGTCTCCTGAATATTGGTCAGATACTGCTCCAGGGCATCCAACGCCTGAAAAAGCACATCGATGAGAGGACCGGTCACCTTCATGTTGCCGCCCCTCACCTCCGTGAAAGCATTTTCCATATCATGGGTAAGATTCTGCATACGCTTATATCCCATGGTACCCGCCATACCCTTAAGGGAATGTGCCGCACGGAAAATTTCATTAACGCAGTCTTCGTTCTCAGGCTCCTGTTCCAGGATCATCAGCTGGTCGGAAAGACTCTGAATATGTTCTTTGGTCTCATCAATGAAAATTTCCAGATACTGACTTACATCCATTTTACTTCCTCCTTATTGCTGTTTTGCTAACCGGATGAGCTCACCCTCATCTGGTGCCAACACTCTTCGTGATAGCCTCCGCCACCTGGTTAAGCGGCAGGATCTCGTTTACCAGACCGGTTTGGGCTATGGCCTTGGGCATGCCGTAAACCGTACTGCTGGGCTCGTCCTGTGCTATGACATAGAGTTTTTTCTTTTTATCGAGATTAACTATCCCCTCGGTACCATCGGCCCCCATACCGGTAAGTACCGTACAACATATCTGTGCAAAAGATGAATCCTCAAGAGATTCATACATATAGTTGGCGCAGGGCTTCACGCCCTCTCTGGTGGGCTCATCCGAATAATAAATCCTGTATGAGCCGGCACTTTTCGCCACCTTCATGTGCTTGCCCCCGGCAGCTATGTATACCCAGCCCTTTTCCAGCTTATCTCCGTCCTCGGCCTCCTTCACATGAACCTGCGAAAGGGAATCCAGACGCTCCGCCAGGGATTTGGTGAATCCCTTGGGCATATGCTGGACCAGGAGCACCGGTGCGTTAATATTACCGGGGAGCTTCGGGATCACCTCCTGAAGCGCTTTCGGGCCGCCGGTGGAACTGGCTATGGCCACCACCTTTTCTCCGGGAAGCACGCTTCCGGGCCTGGTGGTGATGGCGCCCGAACTCCTCATGGAAGTAAAGGTCTGCCTGGTAAAGGTGCTCTTGTGCTCCGTCTGGGCGGAAGGCCTGCCGAAAGCTGACGTACCCGCCGGGCGGGCTGTAGACGAACCTCCGTAGGAAACCTTGTCCAGCTGAACACTGCCATAGGCTCTGGCCACCACTCCCAAAAGAGTCAGAAACTCGACCTTGAAAGAATCGCTGCCCGTATCCATGACGCCTTCCGGCTTCTGGATAAAATCTATGGCTCCCAGTTCCAGAGCTTCGATGGTCTCTCTGGTGTCCTTTGCGGTCTGGGTGGAAAACATCATTACCCTGGTCCTGATGCGCTCCTTCTGCATCTCGCGCAAAAGCTCAAGGCCGTTCATCCTGGGCATATTTACGTCCAGCACCATGGCGTCATAACTCTTCTTGCGCAAAAGCTCCAGGGCTTCAAGACCGTTTTTAGCCTGATCCTCCACCTCGAATCTGCTGTCAAGAGATATTATATCACAGACAATTCTTCTCATGAGTGCTGAATCGTCAACAATAATGATTTTTTTACTCATTGCCGTTCTCTTTCCTTCTTATCTTGCGCTCTTCTTCAAAAATATAACGGATAATGGTCTCTCTCTCGTCCGTCTGGATATTTATAAACTGGACTCTGTTTTCATATTCTCCCGGTCTGTTGTCTATAGGCTTTGATTCCAGTATGACTCCTATGGTCCGAAACTCCACGGGACGATTGGCTATGTTAAGATTGAAAATAAAATATATCTTGGTCTCCTGCTCATAATGGATCTTTGATACGAAACGGATGCCTCCGCCGCTTATATCCACTATGACTCCGTCCTTCATCACAAAATCCGTGTCGAAAAACTCCACGTGATTGTCAAAATCAAGCTCCTGCTGTGCGTTGATGTCCGTACACTTCATATCCAGGATGCAGTTCAGTCTGTAGTACTCCCTGCGCTGGAATTTCCTGAGTCCGCTGGTGAGATCGAGGGAAGCCACCACGATGTTATTGCTCTTGTATCTGTCCTTGACCACCGCCGTACACTGATACAGTCCCGCAGCGGTAAAAAAACACAG
>JAEEZH010000100.1 GCA_016288495.1 Lachnospiraceae bacterium | reverse complement strand
TACCGTGAATATAGAGGATAAAAACGGGACTTTGCTCAAATCCTATTCCCGGGACGATATATATGTTACCGGTACCAGGGTGTCAGACAGTGCCCTGATAATGGAAAGAGTCAAGATGAACCCCGCAGCAGGTACATTTTATACTATTGAAAATGACCAGATCATGGATTCCAGACAGGAGGAGGCAAAAAAGAACAACCTGACCCAGGTCATCACCCAGAACCGGGAGACTGTCACGGAGATAGCTATCATGAATACCATAACGGGTGAGGTCAAGGTACAGAATCCGATGCAGATAGCACCGGAGGGCAGTCAGAATATCGAAGTGGATAACGAGAAGGTGTCCGAGTTATATCTGGTATACGGAATGGGCAGCTTTTATGCCACCTACGCATCCGCGGCGGATGCGGTGAAGGCAGCCGATTCCATAAACGGATATGTGGTGAATCTGTCGCAGAAATATATCTGGCAGAGAGGAAACAGAAAGAACAGGTGTGAGATCAAGGAGATGAACATGCCACAGGAGGCGGAGGATATTCAGACTCTTCCCAGATGTATGGCTGCCCTTTTAAAAGGAAGGATGTCGCCCAGAGAGATCCAGATATATCTGGAGTCAGGAGAGACAGGTCTGTCCATCCTGCGTAAGAATTCCCTGGGAGAGGTATTGAACCTGTCAGGCTGTTCTCTGTCCTGTGTATTATATTATGTGAGTGAGGGGATGCCTGTACTGGCAGCCGGTGATAACGGCGAATATGTGCTGATAGTGGGATATGATGAGAAAAATACCATAATACTTGATCCCGCCACCGGAAGCAGACATAAAAAGGGAATGAATGATTCCATAGATTATTTCATGGGCGGCGGGAATGAGTTTATAATCATGCTCGAGGAGTGATCTCGCCCTTCTTGTATCTGTTCAGCAGATTCTGTATCCTCTCGCTGGGATCCAGCAGGTCGGATATGGAAGAATCATGATTCAGGGTGTCTATGATATAGGCGATATACTTGCTCAGGTCACAGCTGATATACCAGGGACGCTCCAAAAGCTCCGGGGTCTGGAATATCAGGTTGGTGGTGAGGACCTTGCTGATCATACCTTCTTTATATGCGGTGTCAAAGCTCTCCAGTCCCTTGGTGAAGAGACCGAAGGTGGCGGCTATGAAGATACGGTTGGCTTTGCGACGCTTTAATTCCCTGGCCACATCCAGCACACTGTCTCCCGAAGAGATCATATCGTCAATGACGATCACATCCTTTCCCTCCACACTGGAGCCCAGGAATTCATGGGCTACGATGGGATTCTTGCCGTCTACGATGGTGGAGTAGTCGCGTCTCTTGTAAAACATACCCATATCAAGACCCAGAACGTTTGCCATATAGATGGCTCTGGGCATACCGCCTTCGTCCGGGCTGATGATCATCATATGATCCGAATCAAGGGTCAGATCCGGGATGTGGTAAGCCATTCCTTTGATGAACTGGTATGCGGGCTGGACAGTCTCGAAACCATGGAGGGGAATGGCGTTCTGGACTCTGGCATCATGCGCATCGAAGGTGATGATATTGTCGACGCCCATATTTACCAGCTCCTGAAGAGCTATGGCACAGTCCAGTGATTCCCTGGAAGTACGCTTGTGCTGACGGCTCTCGTAAAGGAAGGGCATGATCACTGTGATGCGTCGGGCCTTTCCTCCCACTGCTGCGATGATACGCTTGAGATTCTGGTAATGATCATCGGGGGAGCAGTGATTCTCGTCCCCGTACATGGGATAGGTGACACTGTAATTACATACATCCACCAGGATATAGATATCATGTCCTCTCACGCTCTCACGTATGACGCCCTTTGCCTCGCCGCTTCCGAAACGGGGGAGAGAAGTGTCTATCAGATAACTGTCCCTCTGATATCCGCTGAAAGCAAGGGTGTTCTTATGTTCGTTCTCCCTTTCGGTACGCCATTTGACCAGATATTTGTCGATCATATGGCCCAGAGGCTCGCAGCCGGTCACACAGATCAGACCCAGCGAACCCACCGGTATCGTTTCCAGGTTTCGTTTTTCTTCGCGTGTAGACATATATTCTCTCTTTCCGTGATCTTACCGTGCATGGGCATCTCTCATCAGAAGCCGCATGTCACGTATTTTGAATTCAAAAAGGTTATAATATCCGAATATTCTCGATGCACTTCGCTCGGAGTATATGTCCTTGAGCTGTTGCATGTTCAGGTTGGTTGAAATGATGGTGGATTTATTCAGGAGCCGCCGCTCATTCAATATCGTAAAGAGCTCCTTTGAAGTGAAGGAGTTAGTATTTTCCGTTCCAAGGTCGTCTATTACAAGCAAATCACATTCGTAGATATCTGTCAATGGTAATTTTTCGATTTCACCGGAATTTCGGAATTTAATATCGGCGATCAGGTCAAAAATCTGGGTGGCGCTGAAATAGATCACCGAATGTGAGCTGTCCAGAAGCTCCTTGGCTATGCAGTTGGTGATGAAGGTCTTTCCGCTGCCGGGCTCTCCGAACAAAAGCAGATTCTTCGGTGCCTCGTCGAAGGAGGAGATGAAGCTTTTGGCCTGGGCCACCAGATCGTTCATGAAGGCCTTCTCGGCCTCGTTGTAATAGATGTCTGTGTAATGATCGAAATTTTCCTTTTTCAGGATATTGCGGATGTTTGACTGCTCATAAAGCTTTTCGATAAGCCGTTTTTTCAGACATTCGCAGCGGCTCTGCCCTATGAAGCCCGTATCTTTGCAAAGGGGGCAGTCATAATGTATGTCGAGATAATCCCCGGGCAGGCCGTATTTTTCAAAGAGGGCCTTTTTCCGTGCGATAAGACTGTCATGCCTTTCGATAAAGGCGGTCTCATCTGCGCCCCGGCCCTGTTCCCTGCGCAGGGTCACTCTCTCAAAGGACAGGTCCGCAAATTCATCATCCAGCTGTTTGAATTCAGGATGTTCTTCGTACAGCCGGTCCCTAAGGTCCATAGAGGAAAAAAGGTGATCCTGCCGGCGCTTCTCATAATCTGACAGTATTTCGTTAAAAACGGCGGTAGACAATTTCATATTATGTAAACCTCCCGGCCTGTCGGGGCTGTGTTACAGCCTGGACTGGCTGCTCATGATAGACCGGGCCAGATCGTTGTAATCGGTGTCTCTTTCGTCAAAATTCTTGAATTTATCGGAGGCACTCTTTTTTGTGCGGGTGGAGGTCTTTTTGGTCTGCTCGTGCTCTTCGTCCAGAGCCTTGATGCCGTCCATATGACGTATGCCGCTCTCGTGCCAGCGTGTCAGGATACAGTCCGTATACCGGAAATTAGAGGTGCTGGCGTACTCTGCGGTACGTCGGCAGGCCTCCAGGATCACATCCATGTCCATCCTGTACTCCTCCAGCCATTTTTTGACATAGTCCAGATCGCTCTTTGCAGGGCTGCGGCTGATGCCCAGCTCTTTGAGGATGAGGGCGCATTCCTTGGCGAAGGCTGCTCCTTCGATCTTGGCTCTGGCGTCCCGTACAGTGTGGATATTCT
>JAEEZH010000099.1 GCA_016288495.1 Lachnospiraceae bacterium | reverse complement strand
TACTATTTTGAGATCGTTGGCAAAGGTCACATTTTCCGTGTATGTCACATCGTATTCAAATTTCTCTTCCCAGGACAGACTGTTGCGTCCCTTAACCTGAGCCAGGCCTGTGAGTCCGGGCTTTACGTCATGCCGGTGACTCTGACGCTCGTTATAGAGCGGAAGATACTGCACCAGCAGGGGCCTGGGGCCGACCAGGGACATGTCGCCTTTGAGTATGTTGAAAAGCTCAGGCAGCTCGTCCAGGGAGGTGGACCTTAACTTTTTCCCGAAGGAAGTGAGCCTTACCTCATCGGGGAGCAGTTCGCCCTTTTCGTCCCGTTCGTCCGTCATGGAGCGGAATTTGTACATATCAAATATCTCGCCTTTATATCCGGGACGTTTCTGGCAAAAAAGCACCGGAGAGCCAAGCTTTATCCTGACCAGGATAAAAAGGATAAGATATACGGGCCAGAGAAATATTATGGCTGACAGGGAGATCAGTATGTCGAGGAACCTTTTGATATATCTTTGATACATGGGATATATTATAAAGTATTTTGACGCCAACGGCAACATTTCGTGGACAAACACCGTATTTTCGCAGGCTTTGAATTACAGGATGATTTTTTTGTCCGGATGTGATAGAATATCGCGGTCGGAGAGTCAAAACGACAAACTGACAGCCGACATCATCATTCTGAGGAATGTAGTGAGGTAAAATCATAGAGGTGGAATAAAAAATGGATATAGCATTAAAGATCGCTGAAGAATTAAACGTAAAAAAGAGTCAGGTCGAAGCGGCCGTGAGCCTTATAGATGAGGGAAATACCATACCTTTTATCGCAAGATACAGGAAGGAAGCCACGGGAGCTCTGGATGATGAACAGCTCAGAAATCTTTTTGAACGCCTTGGTTATCTCCGATCCCTTGAAGAGAGAAAACAGGAGATCATTAACCTTATAGATGAGCAGGGAAAACTGACGGACGAGCTGAAGGAGAGGATACTGGCAGCCGAAAAACTGGTGACTCTTGAGGATCTTTACCGTCCTTATAAGCAGAAAAAGATGACCAGGGCGGATCTGGCAAAAAAGAGAGGACTACAGCCTCTGGCGGATATTATCCTGGCCCAGAGCATAACTTCTCCCATAGAAGAGGAGGCGGAAAAATATGTCACCGGGAAGATCACCCCTGCCTCGGATTCTAAGGAAGATATGCTGAAAGCAACTCAAGCGGAAGTTATCGACGCCGCTGCCGCAATAGCCGGTGCCTGCGATATAATAGCGGAACTCATATCCGATTCTGCCGATCACAGGGGCAGGATCAGGGAGATGACGGCTAAGGACGGTCTGATCGTATCAAAGGCAAAGGATGATCAGGAAAAGTCGGTATATGAAAACTACTATGATTTTTCCGAGCCTGTCAGCCGTGCTGCAGGGCACAGGATACTGGCCATAAACAGAGGAGAAGCGGAAAAGATCCTGACGGTGCATATCGATGCACCGAAGGATACCATAATAACCTATCTGGAAAAACAGCTGCTTAAAAATGATAATCCTTACACCACACCGTTGATCAAAGGGGCGGTGGCAGATGCTTATTCCAGGCTGATAGAGCCCTCCATCGAAAGGGAGATAAGAAATGAACTCACCGGGAAAGCGCAGGAGGGCGCTATCGAGGTGTTCGGCAAAAATCTGTCCCAGCTTTTGATGCAGCCTCCCGTAGCCGGTCAGACGGTCCTGGGATGGGATCCCGCTTTCAGGACGGGCTGTAAGCTGGCGGTGGTGGATCCCACGGGAAAAGTGCTCTATACCACAGTTATATATCCCACCGCGCCCCACAATAAGATCGAGGAATCAAAGACCATACTGAAAAAGATCATTGCAAAATATCATGTCACCCTCATTTCCATAGGGAACGGAACTGCTTCCAGGGAATCCGAGCAGGTGGTGGCTGAGCTGATAAAGGAACTGCAGGATCAGGATCTCCATTATGTGATAACAAACGAGGCGGGTGCAAGTGTATATTCAGCCAGCAAACTGGCTACGGAAGAGTTCCCGGAATTTGATGTGGGACAAAGGAGCGCCGCATCCATTGCCCGGAGAGTCCAGGATCCTTTGGCGGAGCTGGTGAAGATAGAGCCAAAGGCCATCGGCGTCGGCCAGTATCAGCATGATATGGATCAGAAAAAGCTGGCAGGCGCCCTTTCGGGAGTGGTGGAAAGCTGTGTAAACAAAGTGGGCGTGGATCTGAATACCGCTTCAGCGCCGCTTTTAACCTATATTTCGGGTATATCTCCCGCGGTGGCCAGGAATATCGTGGGCTACAGGGAGGAGCACGGTTCCTTTAAAAACAGGAAAGAACTGCTGAAGGTGGCAAAGCTGGGCCCCAAAGCCTATGAACAGTGTGCCGGATTCTGCCGTATCACCGGGGGTGACGAGGTGCTTGATTCCACCGGAGTACATCCAGAGTCTTATGAGGCCGCCAGAAAGCTTATTGCCAGGATCGGCTGTGAGCTCAATGACGAGAAAAAGATCATTGATTTTGAGAAGACCATTAAAAACAGAGCTGAGCTTGCCGAATCGGTGGGCTGTGGCGAGCTGACCCTCACGGATATCCTTTCCGAGCTGAAAAAGCCGGGGAGGGATCCCAGAGAAAGCATGAGCGGCCCTGTTTTGCGCTCCGATGTACTGGAAATGAAGGATCTGAAGCCTGGAATGAAGCTGAAGGGAACGGTCAGAAATGTCATAGATTTCGGCGCCTTCGTGGATATAGGCGTTCATCAGGATGGTCTGGTCCATATATCCAGGATCACGGACAGGTTCATAAAGCATCCGTTGGAGGCTGTATCCGTGGGTGATATAGTGGATGTGACCGTGCTGGAGGTGGATATGGAAAAAGCAAGGATCTCCCTCACCATGCTGGACGGGGAAAGGACTTCCGGATCCCCTGCAAAGAAGACACGGGACAGATCCGGCCGGCACGGCGAGGGCAGATCCGACAGAAAACACAGTGATAAACCCGGAACTCTGGGATATCTTATGGCCCAGAAGGGTATCAGGTAAAAGCTTTATCTGACGATCTTTTCAAAGTCAGATTTGGGATGCTTGCAGATGGGGCAGATGAAATCATCCGGCAGCTCCTCGCCCACATATTCGTATCCGCAGATCACGCATCTCCAGATCGTCTCACCTTTGGGAGTGGTACCGACGGCCTGGGGCTTCGGTTTGATGTGGTCCTGGTAATATCCGTAGGTCACAGAAGGGTCATCGGAAAGCACCTTCATATCGTTTATGCTGCCGATGAACATGGTATGCGATCCCAGATCCACGGTTTTGTTGACCAGAAGACTGAAATATGCATTGGTCCCTTCGGTAATATAGGGCAGGCCGTATTCTCCCGTCTCATATCCGGTGAAGCCGGCAAATTTGTCCACATCCCGGCCGGACTGGAAGCCGAATCTCTTAAAAAGTTCAAAATCGGCTTTTTCACTAATGACCGATACATTGAATTTACCGCTCTCCATTATCATATCATGGGTATAATTCGCCTTGTTGACGGCCAGTGAGATCTGGTTGGGGGATGAAGCCGCCTGGATGGCGGTATTGGTGATACAGCCGCTGATCTTGTCCCCCATCTTTGCCGTAACCACAAACAGACCGTATGTCAGTTTATACATTGCTTTGTTGTCCATTTTAATACCTCCTTCAAAAATCTGTGCCATGCCCGGCCCCAGGTGGCCGGAGCCCGTTAGAACCCTGTATATTATAACACATAATCCGGGATATGAGTTATTTCTTTCCGCAAATCCGCTAACATTCCTATCTTTTTTTCTGGTTATAAATGTGGTATAATTCCGGATCGGACATATTTTTTTAGCTATAAGGTAAATTTAAAAATATTTGAAAAAAATAGGAGGATCGGATATCATGAGTAACGATTTTTCAATTAAGGCAGGAGCAGGGATAAAAGCGTTGGATCTGGTTTATATTTCCATAGGAGCGGCCTTGATAGCTGTATGTTCCTGGATAAGCATACCGACAGCAGTTCCGTTTACGCTTCAGACTTTTGCGGTATTTTTTGTACTGCTGCTTTTGGGAGGAGAGAGAGGTACCATTGCAACACTTATATATATGCTGCTTGGAGCCGTTGGAGTACCTGTTTTTGCCGGAATAAAAGGAGGGGTCGGAATACTCTTCGGAAATACAGGCGGATATATCTGGGGCTTTTTGTTTATGGGCCTTATATATACGCTGTTCATGAGATTACCTAAGAAAAATATGGTCATTAAGGTGGCGGCTCTTGTTCTTGGGCTTGCAGTTTGTTATGCGTTTGGAACGGCCTGGTTCATGTGTGTTTATATGCAGAAAAGCGGAGAAATAGGATTGACCACAGTTCTTGGGTGGTGTGTGCTTCCGTTTATTATCCCGGATCTGACAAAGATGGCGCTCGCTGTAGTGATCGCAAAGAGAATAGAGCCTGTGATCAAGGCCTGACGTGTCTAATATGATTCTTCTTTGGCGATGTATTCCTCCGGAACATCTTCGCTCCATGAAGGCTGCATTTTTTCGATCTGAAGCGGATCTCCCGCTTTGACGACCACCTGGTATTCGTCCTCATACACTATCTCGCCGGGCATGTTTGTATAGACGACGTAGAAAGGATGCTTATATTTCTCGAGAAGCCACATTGCCGGGGTTATGAGTTTCATCATAGCCTCGGTACTTTCTGTCTTGAAAAAGCATACCACCTTCTCACGCCGCATACACTGCGGAGGCCAGGGCAGTATCTCTGAAAACCATTTGTCGATCTCCCGGAACAGTTCGGCATCCTCTTCATCCATTATCCCGTTCTGGATCAGTCCCCAGCACATGCTGAAAATACCCTTTGCGTAAAGTGTGTTCTCGGCCAGCTCTCTTCCCTGTATTCTTACGTATTTATATTTCTTGCTCATGAAATCACCCCGTCAACTATGCTACTGAACGTAATTAAGCTTCATACAATAAAATTTTGCCACATTCCCCGTACTTTGGCAACTGTAAATATCTGTGCCGTAATCGCCCTTGACCCTCGGATTTACCGATGATAGAATAATCTTTGCATATCATATGAGAAGTGTGAATGCAGGATTATAAAACTATCAGGAGGTGATTACATGGATCCATTGATTATCAAGATCGCCATAGCCATTCTGGTGATCATCATTCTGGCCATTCTTGCAAGCGGCTACGTGAAGGCTCCGCCGGATATGGCGTACATTATTTCAGGTTTTAAGAGAAAGCCCAAGATCCTTATAGGACGGGCCGGAGTGAAGATACCCTTCCTGGAGAGAAAGGATGTGCTTTCCTTACGGCAGATATCCATCGATATAAAGACCAACGGCTATATCCCCACACAGGATTTCATAGGCGTGGACATCGATGCGGTGGCCAAGGTGGCCATCATGAGGGATGAGGACGGCATACAGCGTGCCATGCAGAACTTCCTTAATATGAAGGAGGCCGAAGTCATCCAGTGTCTGACGGATTCCCTCCAGGGTAATATGCGTGAGATAATCGGAACCGTTACCCTTAAAGAGCTTTGTACGGACCGGAAAAAATTCGGTGATGAGGTTCAGGAAAAGGCCCAGCAGGATATGAACAGACTGGGAATACAGATCATTTCCTGCAATATACAGAAGATCGAGGATGAGCGTGATCTGATAAACGCCCTGGGTCAGGATAATATGAGCCAGATCCAGAAGGACGCTTCCATCGCAAAGGCAAACGCCGAGAGGGATGTGGCCATAGCTACGGCAAATGCCCAGCGGGAAGCCAATGAGGCCAAGGTGGCTTCCGATACCGAGATCGCGCAGAAGCAGAACGAGCTGGAGATCAAGAAATCCGAGCTGAAAAGAGAGGCCGACATCAAACGTGCCGAGGCAGATGCTGCATACAAGATTCAGGAAGAGGAGCAGCGTAAGTCCATAGAGATCACCACGGCAAATGCAAATCTGGCAAGGCAGGAAAAGGAGATCGAGCTCAAGGCCAGGGATGTGGAGATCACTGAAAAGGCACTGGAGGCAGAGATCAAAAAGCGTGCGGATGCCGACAAGTATGCGGAGCAGCAGCGCGCTGATGCCAGACTTTACACTACCCAGAAGAATTCTGAGGCAGAGCTTTATGAGAGACAGAAGCAGGCCGAGGCCGAAAAGTTCGAGGCTCTTCAGAAAGCGGAAGCTACAAAGGCTGAGTCCGAAGCCCGCAAGGTAGCCATGGAGAATGAAGCTGCCGGTATCCGTGCCAAGGGAGAGGCGGAAGCTGCCGCCATCCAGGCAAAGGCTGAGGCTGAGGCTGCCGGTATACTTAAAAAGGCCGAGGCTATGAAGCAGTATGGCGATGCGGCCAGACAGCAGATGGAGCTGGATACCCTTAAGGTCTACTTTGAACAGCTTCCCGCTATCGCCCAGGCTGTGGCGTCTCCCATGTCACAGATCGACAGGATCACTATGTACGGTGAGGGTAATACTGCAAAGCTGACTGAGGATATGACAAAAACGATCAAACAGGTGACCGACGGGATAAAGGATTCCACCGGGATCGATCCCCTTTCGCTGCTGGTGGGCGCCATGGGCACCAAGATGATCGACAAAACAGGTATCCAAAGTCCTGCCGTGGAGAACGTTACTCCCCAGCCTGTCAAGCCTTCACAGCCTTCACAGGATAACGGGAAAAAGAAAAAAGAACAGACCCCCGAAGCATAAAATTTGTCTCCTTTATCCGTATTTATGTTGACATAACTTCTTTTTGCATATATCATAGAGGTTGCTTTGCGTTAAAACAAGGATAATAGGAGACTAATGATGAGAAGATTTTTAAAGAAGCTGACAGCTGTATTTGTTTGTGTGATGATGATCACGGCTTTATTTGCTCCCATGAGTGTGTCCGCCGCTCCTGCAGGCGAGGTACACGCGGTGTGGATCAGTTTCATGGATATGCAGACCATGCTTTCGGGAAAGACCCAGGAGCAGTTTGATGCCGCTTTTTCGGCAGCCTGTGACAGGATACTGGCAAATGCGGGTACCGATGTGATCGCCCATGTGAGATCACATAACGACGCGGTCTATCCTTCATCCATCTATCCCTGGAGTGTCAGGATGTGCGGCGGGGTGAATCCCGGTTTCGATCCCCTGGCGGAGATGGTGAACATAGCACATTCCAAGGGACTTAAGTTCCATGCATGGATCAATCCTTACGGATACAGAAACGGTGTATATGAGAATCCCCAGTATGTATCCCAGGAAAATATTGTGAACGGCGTGGCCGAGATCGTAAACAATTACGCTGTTGACGGTGTGCATTTTGATGATTATTTCCCTCCCGTGGGAGCAGGAACCAACAATCAGATGATCCAGAGAGTGTATGCGACCTGTCATGCCGCAGGCAAGGTCTTCGGTATCAGCCCCCAGGGAAATGTGGAAAACAATATAGCGATGGGTGCCGACGTGGCAACCTGGCTTTCCACTCCGGGATATGTGGATTATCTGGCTCCCCAGATTTACTGGACGGATAATTACGGTGCAGCCGGAACGGTCACCATGTTTTCAAACAGGCTGGAGCAGTGGACCGGCCTTAATAAGGCAGGCATTCCCATGTATGTGGGACTGGCAGCATACCGCGGCGGCAGCGTCAATGGTTCTGACAGAGGCTGGGCGCTTAAGAACAACAATCTTCAGACCCAGGCCAATCAGGCGGCCGCTAAGGGCTGGAGAGGATATTTCGTTTACAGCTATGCCTCACTTTCAAGCCCTACCTGTCAGGCTGAGCTGACCAATCTTCTTGCAAGATAAGATATGCGGACTAATAAAAGACCTGCCGTTTTGGCAGGTCTTTTTTTACGGCGACAGAGGTTTATCATTACCCGGGTTACGATTCCTGGGAGGTGTAGGTGCAGATCTTACGGCTTCTGTTGTTTTTTACATCGTCGGCTATGATGGGATATACGTCTCCCATTTTTATGACCTTCATGGGAATCCCGTTCGCGGTAAAGCGCCGGGAGGCCCCTATTTTTTTAAAATCCTCTTCAAAGGGATAGATGGTGATGAAGATGTCCTCCGACAGATCCCTTACATTCATGGAATAGGTACGTGTAGTCTTTACCCCGTTCTCGTCTATATAGTCCGCGGTGAAATCCTTGAGATATCTGTAGCTGATCCCCTCCATCTCTTCCACATAGTGTACAAAGGTAAAGGAATGCTGGCACTCCACATCGATGAATATGTTTTTTGCATTCTTTTCCCTGCAGTAGGTGAAGGGGGATTCTATGCCGAAGGAGCTCTTGTAGTCGCGGCTGCACAGCTCCTCCTTATCTTTTCCCCAGACTGCAAAGGAATAGATGGGATGCTTTGTCCGTTTGAAATCATCTCTTTTCAGGGCGATCTTGCCCAAAGATCCGGTCTTACAGGGGGTTTTGCAGTAGTCAAAGGTCTTGCCTTTACAGAAATCCCAGTTGAAGGTGGGCACCAGTATGGTACCTCCGGGACCTATGATGTCGATTATCCCGTCGAGGAATACGTTGAGATCGCTGTCGTCATCATGTGAGATGCATTCGTACAGCAGATTTTTCATGTCTGAAGCGATCCATACCGCATCATTTTTTTCCAGTTCGAAGAGAGCGGGAATATCCCTTAATTTTGTATACATAGTCAATTTTCCACTTTGCTGTAATCGGCCACTATGCGATAGCCACCTGACGTTTCTCCGTCAGAAAATCAATGCCGTCATAGTTGTCAAAACCGTTTAGTTTAAGCATTTATGTCTGATGACAGTATACCTTTTCCTGAGTCATCATGTCAAAATAATTATTTATCTGAAGGTGAGGAACGCTGGGATCACGACGATGACTATAACGATGATGAGCATTATGCCCATGGGAGCCAGCAGCTTGGTGCCTGCTTCTTCTCCCAGACGCCGGGCCGTGCTCTTGCGCTCTTCAAAGGCGTCACGTTCTTCTTCGGACAGGCTGTCCAGAAGTCCTGAGGCTCCTCTTTTGAGGTTTTGTGACAGGAGGGCCCCCAGCTTTACGAATTTTTGGAGCCTGCAGCGGGTGGAAAAGCGCAGATAGGCGTCGGCCTCGGACACGCCGCTGTCCATTTCCCTGACGCAGAGCAGCATCTCTTCGTAGGCAAAGCGTTCCTTCCCTTTTGTCAGGGAGCTTTCGTAATCCTGTGCTATTTTCGTAAAGGCGCCCTTTATGGTCATGCCTGCTCCCAGAAGCAGCACCAGTTTGGAAACTATCTGCGGATAGTCGAGCATCATCTGAGCATCTCTCTTTTTGATCTCCCGTTCCAGGTCATTTTCCCCCAGCTTAAAGAGAGCGGCCCCTACGAGTGCCGAAAGGGCAAGGAGTAAAAGCGAATCGCTTGTTTTATGAGCTCTATAGGTTATGGAATGGCCGTTTACGCTGGTGGGCAGTGTGATGTACTCCGAGGAGGCGCCGGCATGATCGGATTGGGTTATGGAATCTCTGATCTGTTGTGTCAGGTTTTCTTCATCATCCACAGGGGGAGGATATATGACGGCGTTGAAACTGTGACCTGCCTGAAAGGTGTAGTAGGACAGGTTTGCCGTGAGGGAAAGGGGAATACCGCCTTCTCCGATACCTTCAGGGCGCAGGTGGCCGCTGCCTGTTATGACGGAATAATCGGACAGCTCCCACTCTATGGATACGGGATATCCCGACAGAGAGGTTATCAGATTGAGATCGTAACACACATACTCAAGGCTTTTGTTTTTCCCCAGGATCTCTTTTTCGAGCTTTGAGCAGATCTCATCCATCATGGCTCCCGTTTCCTCAGATGAGTACTGTCGTTCCCCGATACTGATGCTTTCACCCGTGATGACGGGTTCGCCGTCGGACAGGATGTCTATAGCTACATTTTTGGTCCCGCCTCCGTAGCTGTTGCGCAGGATCGTGTTTTCCGAGCGGAAGGGATCCTTGCTCATGGAGGAAAGACAGATCACAAGAGCCAGAAGATTGCCCAGGAACAACAGTACCAGGGCCAGGGCCAGACGCTTTACACGATAATTTTTATACAGTTTTTCGGCGTCGGCTCCGGGATTCAGCATCATCAGGTTCTTCTTCAGCGCTGTCTTTTTCATCAGTCCCGGTGCATAGATTTTCAATAAGCCGTACAGTCCCAGGGCGATCTTGTAAAAGGGGAGCATGAGGAAGTGCTCTTTTTTCAGGGCGGAGGGAACCTTTACCCCGATACATATGAGTCCCGAGACCAGATATACGGCCAGGATGGAAAGATGGAGAATATACATAGGCTCATACCTCTATTGAAATGATCTTTTCGGATAAATAAATTGCAAAACCGTAGGCCGCAAGACAGGCACTCATCACCAGTACGCCTAAAAGATTGTTGTACAGGGCGTCTAAAAAACCCGGGGAGGAGACGCTCACATAAAAGATTATAAGGAAGGGGATCACATTCATTATCCTTTGTTCCATCTTTTTGGCGCTTATGAGGGTATCTATGTCCCTGGCCACTTCCGTTTTGTCCGAAATATGGTAGGCAGTGCGTCTTATGATGGATACCATATCGCCTCCGTTTCTTTTTGCGATGACAAAGACGTCGGCAAAATCCTTTATGTCCGGTGATCCGCTCCGCAGGGCCAGATCAAAGAGGATATCCTCCAGTGGTTCGTTGGTGCCCAGTCTTCCGGCGATATTGCTGAATTCTACGACTATGGGAGCTTTCGCGGAATACAGGTTTTTCAGATCCCCTATGCTTTGGATGAATGCGTTTTCCACCGAGTAGCCGGCGGAAAGAGCGGAGCTCACCGCCAGGATGGCATCCTTAAATTGCAGGGCCAGCTCTTTCTTCTTTTTCTTCAGCGCCCTGCTTTTTCTGTATTTAAGGTAAGCCGGCATGGCAAACATGAGAAGGATGAAGGCTATAAAGCTTCTGTAAAAAAGGTAGGCTGTCAGAGCCGCGATGCCGGTCCCCGTCAGCAGGAACAACAGCATTTCCCGGCGGCTTAGATCATCAACACCCGGTATCTTCTTCATACAGACCTCCTTTTTTGAGTTTTTCGGTGTTTTTCAATGTGTTCATATGCAGAAAGCTGCCTATGATCCTGCCGTTTTTTATGCCTTCTTCCCTAAAGGAATAGAGAGTCCTCAGTCTGATCCTTCCGTCTTCCATTCCGTCGGTCTCGCAGATCTGCAGTACCCGGCGGCTTTTGTCTCTCAGCCGCCCCAGGTGTACCATTATATCTATGCCTGAACAGATCTGCCGTCTGATGGCATCCAGAGGCAGGTCGATGCCCATGAGTACCATCGTCTCCAGGCGCGCCAGCATATCCACGGCGGAATTCGCATGCCCCGTGGACAGGGAGCCGTCGTGCCCCGTATTCATGGCGCTCAGCAGATCCAGGGCCTCGCCGCCCCGGACCTCGCCTACGATGATCCGGTCGGGCCGCATTCTCAGGGAGGATTTTATCAGGTCTCTGATGGTTACCGGGTCGCAGTCTTTGGTATTTGCATTTCTGGTCTCCAGACGCACCAGATTGTCTACGCCCCGGATCTGAAGCTCTGCGGAATCTTCAATGGTGATGATCCTCTCGTCCTTTGGAATGAAGCCTGAAAGGGCGTTCAGGAAGGTGGTCTTGCCTGAACCCGTGCCGCCTGAGATGAAGATGTTGTAGCCGCAGATGACCAGTTTTTTCAGAAAATCCACGGCCTCGGGAGTGATGGCACCGAAGGATATCAGATCGTTCATGGTGATGGGGTGTTCCGGAAAACGGCGGATGGTGAGGATGGGACCGTTAAGCGCCACGGGACCCAGCACCACGTTCACGCGGGAACCGTTTTCCAGACGGGCGTCCACGATGGGGGAGCTCTCGTTCACAACCCTGTTGCACTTGGCTACGATCTGCTGTATCACATCGAGAAGCTTTTGGGAGGATTCGAAGGAACGGTCCCATTTGAACAGGCGTCCTTCCTTTTCCACGAAAATATTGTCGGGGCCGTTTATCATTATCTCCGTCACTGAATTATCGTCCACCAGTTCCTGCAGGATATCCAGCTTTCTGATGGAATAAAACAGCTCGGTACGAAGCTTTACCCGGTCGGATATCCCGATATAGCCTGTCTTGCTTTTTCTGATTATAAGTTCATCGATCAGTTCCTCGATCTCGTCATCCGATATCTCCCGGGAAAAATCGATCCGGGACCGGATATCCTCGCGGAGCTGGTCTTTGATCTCGGCGTATGAGTTCATGTAAACCTCTCCATTGATCATATTTGGTCTTTCAGGAAACGGGGCTTTGAATGAAAGCCCTTTTGAAATGGTGACTTGAATTATATGACGGCGTTTTGTGAATGTCTACTTGGAATTTTGCACAAATTTTTGGGAAGATACTGGGGTAAAAAAGGCTACGGGGCCTTGAAATACGATAATTCCGGGAAGTCAAAAGCAGTAAAGAAAAGTGGGGCCGGATTAATCTTTTTATATACGCATGGGTATATTTTGAGTTATAATATAAGTTACGTTAAGGGAGAGCTTATCATTATGGCAGATTGGATCGTAGTAGTTGATGATGATGTGACTAACCTTCAGATGGCGGGCATCATCCTCAGTAAAAACAAGATGCGTGTAACGGCATTCAAGGCAGCCAGGCTGCTGCTGGATTTTCTTCGTACCGGAAACAGGCCGGATCTTATCCTTCTGGATATCCGTATGCCCGAGATAGACGGTTTCGAGGCTCTGGGCAGGGTCAGGGAACTGGAAAAGGAAATGGGGATAAAGGAGATACCCATCATTTTCCTTACGGCAAATGAGAGTGATGATACGGAGACCAGGGGGCTTGCCCTTGGTGCCATGGATTTCATCAAAAAACCGTTTGTACCGGACGTACTGATCATGAGAGTGCGTCATATCCTGGAACTGGTGCGGCTTCAGAGCTCTCTGGCGGCACAGGTGGAGGAAAAGGCCCACGAATACAGGGAACTGTCCCTGCAGGTGGTCCAGGCCATGGCGGATGCCATAGATGTAAAGGATGCATACACCAACGGACATTCCAGGCGTGTAGCCCTGTATTCCAGGAATATAGCAGCCAGAATGGGATTTCCGCAGAGAAGGCAGGATGATATTTATGTGATGGGCCTTTTGCATGACATAGGTAAGATAGGAGTGCCTAACGAAGTCATAAACAAGCCATCTAAGCTGAATGAAGAGGAATATGCGCTGATAAAGACCCATCCCGAGACCGGCGACAGGATACTGAGTAATATAAAGGCCCTGCCTGCCCTGGCGGTGGGAGCCAGATGTCATCATGAGAGATATGACGGCGGAGGATATCCCGACGGCCTGTCCGGGGAGGAGATCCCCGAGGCTGCCAGGATCATAGCCGTAGCCGATGCCTATGATGCCATGTCCAGCAAGCGCAGTTATCGTGATAAGCTGCCCCAGGATGTGGTCAGGTCTGAGATAGAAAACGGAAAGGGGACGCAGTTTGATCCCGTATTTGCTGATGTTATGCTGGAAATGATAGATGCCGACAAGGATTATGAAATGAGTGAAAGGTAATCATGGATTTAGAGAGTATCCTTAACATTATTTCTCTTCTGACCAGGATAATCGGTCTCATAAGCTGTCTGTTTTATTATATCGACCGTCCTCAAAAGGGATGGCTTCGTCTGGTGTCTGTTTACCTGCTGTTCCTTCTGAGTGATTATTACTGGACTGTATTTACCCTGGTGACGGGTAAGAATCCCGACATATCCGCATTTATGGCATATCTGGGCTGGAATCTGGGATATCTGATGATGTGGATCACAGTCCGTATGATGGAGTCCCAGCATGAAAAGAAATTCTTTCATCCCCTGATGCTCCTTCCCATTCCCTTTAATATCGCGCAGCTTCTGCTCTATAACACCTTCGGCGGTGTTTTTAACAATATCTGGCAGGTGGTCACGTCCACGGGCATCATGGTCGAATGTATCAGGGTTCTTACCTATTGTTACAAAAACCGGAAAGAGCAGGGCATTCCCCATTTCCATCTATGTATTTTCTTCTATATTTTATGTGAATACGGTATGTGGACTTCGTCCTGTTTTGACTGGCCGAGTGAATGGCTGCATCCGTATAATTATTTTGCCATGATCAGCTGTTTCCTGGTCCTGTCCTTTGCAAAGACCATGCAGATGAGCAGCGGAGAGAGCCACCGGAGTGTCTATGATAAGAGCAGTACCGAGCTCAGAGACCAGATGGTGCTTCAGCTCGTATTTTGCGTTATAGTCCTGGGCTCCTGTCTGGGTGGATATATACTTGCGGTATGGATGCGTACAAAGCTGGTACTGTCGGGTATGACAAGTGCTGACGAAGGTGTTTTCAATATCATCGCCATCATACTTTTTGTGGTGTCCGTCTTCCAGGCGCTTCTGGTCTTATCCGTAATGATAATGGTATGGATGAGACAGAAGCAGATGGAGAGGCCCGCCCGCAGGGATGAGAGCCAGCCAAAGGGGCGGTTTAACTTTTTCTTTATCCTGCTGGTCACTTTTTTACTGATGGTTTTTGCCGTGGTTTATACCTCCAGCCTGTTTTACCGGGTTTCCGTATCCGGAAATTATGAGGACTGCCGCGACAGGGTGATAAGCACCGCGGCGGAACTGGAAAACTATGTTAACTCGTCAAGCTCGGTTTTATGGGTAATAGGAAATACCGTGGATGATATGATCCGGAACGGAAGCTCCGGGGATGAGATCGAGCAGTATATCATAAATCAGACAGAAAATCAGAAGAAACAGTTTGATGAAAACTTTACCGGAGTCTACGGTTATATCGGAGGTGAGTTCATTGACGGACTGGAATGGGTTCCCCCCGAAGGGTATGATGCCACACGCAGAGACTGGTATCGTTACGCCAAAGAGGGAGACGGGAAGGTGGTCATAGTACCTCCCTATATCGATGCCCAGACAAATGAGATGGTGGTGACCTTCTGTAAGATGCTCTCCGACAATGAAAGCGTGGTGGCACTTGATGTCAAGGTCAACCATATCCAGGATGTCACCGGTGATATAAATGTGTTTGGCAAGGGCTATGGTATGCTGGTGGATGACCGGGGAGTCATAGTGGCTCATCATGATAAGGAACTGGTAGGTAAAAATGTTTCCGAGCTGTATGGAGAGGAGTTTTATCCCTGTATAGTGACTACCGCCGAAAACTCGGGGATCTATGATCTGGACGGAGAAGAATATCATTATTTTGAAAAGGATGTACTGGATCAGTGGTACCTGATAATAATGGTGAGCAAGGCCGAACTTTTTGAAGAGATCAGGACACAGATGCTGGTAAACATCGTGGTATTCATGCTGATCTTCATGCTGATGACCATGTTCTACTATTTGGGCTATAAAAATGAGCAGGCCTATGGTAAAAAGATGGAAGAGATGAGCGTGAGCAGGCAGAAGCAGGAATACGAGACCCGTATGCTCAAACTGGAAAAGAAGGCGGCCGATGAGGCAAACAGGGCGAAAAGTGATTTCCTGGCAGATATGTCCCATGAAATAAGGACGCCCATCAATGCGATCCTGGGTATGAATGAGATGATCCTCAGGGAGAGCCGTGAAAATGAGATCAGGAGCTATTCCGCAAATATCAAATCCGCAGGCTCCAATCTCCTGCAGCTGATAAATACCATTCTGGATTTCTCCAAGATCGAGGATGGTAAGATGGAGATCGTTCCGGTGCATTATTCCACTGAGGCGATGATCACCTATCTGGTAAACGGTGTTTCGGAGCGCGCAAAGAATAAGGGCCTTGAATTCCGGACGGTGATCGATCCCCAGCTGCCTTCCGGTCTTTACGGGGATGATATGAGGATCAGTCAGGTCATAATGAACCTTCTGACAAATGCTGTGAAGTATACCCCTGAGGGCAGTGTTACACTGACCATGAAGGCTGCGGACCGCAAGGGGGACAGGCTGCTCCTCTATGTTCAGGTAAGCGACACAGGTATTGGCATAAAGCAGGAAAATCTGCCTCATCTGTTTGATTCTTTTGAGAGATTTGACGTAAACAAGAACCGTTATATCGAGGGGACCGGACTGGGCATGTCCATCGTGACCAGGCTTCTGGAGATGATGGACAGTACCCTGAGTGTGGAGAGTATTTACGGCAGCGGTTCCGTTTTTTCCTTTGAGGTCGATCAGATCATAAAGGATGATACGCCCATTGGTGATATCAGCAGGCGTGTTTCAAAGCTGACTTCCGGGAGAGCAGGCGGAGATTACAAGGAGAGTTTCCATGCACCTTCGGCACACATTCTAGTGGTTGATGATATCACCCTTAATCTCACAGTCATAACCAGTCTTCTGAAAAAGACGGAGCTTAAGATTGACACGGCTTCAAGCGGTGAGGAGGCCCTGAAGCTTACCGTGACCGAAAAATATGATCTGATCCTGCTGGACCAGAGAATGCCGGGTATGAACGGTGTTCAGACACTTGAGGCGATCAGGTCACAGAATGAGGGAAAGAACAGGGAGACGCCGGTCATCTGTCTGACTGCGGATGCCGTGAACGGAGCAAAGGAAAGATATATCTCCAGCGGTTTCTCGGATTATCTGATAAAGCCGGTGGATACTTATGAGCTGGAGAGAAAGCTGTTCAGGTTCCTGCCTGAAGAAAAGATCGAGATCTACAGAGGCGCTTCGGAAGATAATTCGGTGGCGGAAGTATCGCAGGATGAAGACGGCTTTTCGATCCTTATAAACAGCGGTCTTGACGTAGAAAGCGCTCTGGCGCTGCTTCAGGGAGATAAAGAGGTATATCGGATAATAATGGCTGAATATGCCGATGAATCGGCAGAAAAGATCGAGGCCATGGACAGATACTACAGTGAAAAGAACTGGGCCGATTATGCTATCCTGGCCCATTCGCTGAAAAGCACTTCAAAGAACATCGGTGCCATGAGGCTGTCTGAACTGGCCGAAAAAATGGAAAAGGCTGCTGATGATAATGATGAAACTTTTATCACGGAGCGCCATGAACTGATGATGAAGCTGTATTACGGAGTGGTAAATATCATCAGGAACCAGATGGATGACAAGCATTGCGCAGACAGCGTGGGAACAAAACAGGAAGTTTTTGAATTTTCACCTCAGGATGAAGCCTGAGAGGAAAAAATAAAAAAGTACTTGAAAAGCGCCTCCGATCTGTGGTATAGTTGAACTCCGTGATATATTCCTTGCTTTTGCTGAGTAACGTACTGTTCAGGGCAAAGGCCAGAGACCAAAAGGAGGTAAAAGACATGAACAAATACGAATTAGCACTCGTGATCAGTTCAAATGTCGAGGAGGATGTAAAGCTTGCCACCCTTGATAAGGCAAAAGCTCTTATCGAGAGATTCGGCGGAGTCATCACCAATGTGGATGATGCAGGTAAGAAGAGACTTGCATATGAGATCCAGAAGATGAAAGAGGGCTTTTACTACTTCGTCAAGTTTGACGCTGAGCCTACGGCACCCGCTGAGATCGAGAGTCGTATCCGCATTCAGGATAACGTGCTTCGGTATCTGATCGTGAGTGATACACAGGAAGCTTAAGTAGCACAGCCCTGATGGCTGTGGCTACGGATAGGAGAGTAGAATGAACAGAGTCATCTTAATGGGACGTTTAACACGGGATCCTGAGATCCGTTATTCTCAGACAGGTAATCAGATGGCAGTAGCCAGATATTCGCTGGCAGTTGACAGAGCCCAGAGCAGGAATCAGGATTCTGACGAGCCTACGACGGATTTTATCAACTGCGTTGCATTTGGAAAAACTGCCGAATTTGCGGAGAGATATCTCCATAAAGGAACCAAAATAGCTATAGAGGGACGTATCAGGACAGGCAGATATCAGAATAAGGACGGCCAGACAGTTTATACCACGGATGTCGTAGTGGACCGCCATGAGTTCTGTGAGAGCCGCGGAGCATCCCAGGGTCAGGATTATTCATATTCATCCGGCGGCCCTGCACCTTCAGCCCCCGCACCCGGCGATGATTTCATGAATGTGGGTGACGGGATAGATGAGGATCTTCCGTTCAGAGAGTAATTCCTCACACTTTAACCATCAAGGAGGGAAAAATGGCTTTTTCAAAGAGTGATAAAGGCGATTCTCCTATGAGGAGACGTCCGGTTATCAGGAGAAGAAAAAAGGTTTGCGCTTTCTGCGGTAATGAAGGCGAGATCGATTACAAGGACACGAACAAGCTGAGAAGGTATATTTCCGAGAGAGGAAAGATCCTTCCCCGCAGGATCACAGGAAACTGCGCAAAGCATCAGAGAGCTATCACCGTAGCCATAAAGAGAGCACGTCATATAGCGCTCATGCCTTACGTACAGGATTGATGATCAAAATATATCCCCGGCATCTGATGCCGGGGATTTTTTTGTGTTTTTATCGGGTTTCTTCTACCTGCCAGGAAAGGATGCTGACTCTTTCACCTGTTATGTCCGCCGGAAGAATGGCAGTGACGTGGATGTGCTGATCTGTGTTTATGGGTACATCGAATTCTTTTATCTCCGTGGATTCCCTGCTCTCGCGGCCGTAATCCCGCAACTGTATCTGCGCCTGTGAGGTGGCTGCGTAATATGCCTTGTTCCTGTCCGCTATCTTTTTGGACAGGGCATAATCTGCCCTGGCACTGACCAGGGACATGACGGAAAAGGTGACCAGGCAGATGATTATGAATATGACCAGTATTGAAGAAACGCCTATGCTCATAGACGCCTTCGGTTCTTTTTTTTCGGTTTCCTTTATGTCCAAAATACTCATAGAACTCCTCCGACGATACCCTGATCCAAGGGTTCCATGCCGTCCGCTGCGTCACCTGAAACGGTGGAGGGCATATTCTGGGAAGGCAGGGTGTTTGCACGAAGATACAGGGTACAGTCAAGATCATACAGGGTCTCATTGTCCGAGCAGCGGTTCAGGCTGATGTATGAGATCATGAGATCGTCGGTTTTTTTGTCGTACATATTGAGATAGTACAGGGCGTCTCCCACATGGCAGAGATTGAAATCCTGATCGTAGTAAAATGTCAGGACCCCGTTTTTGTATGTGGACATGCGCTTGGGATCCACGGTGTTCTGGATCTTTGACAGATCCCCGTTATAGCCGTAAAACAGCTCCGCAGCTGAGGTGCAGAGCGTGACCGCACTGTTGAGGGTCTGGGTGTCGCGGCTGGTGGTGTAGGCTTTGGCAAAGATCTGTACGCAGATGGCCGCACATATCGAAAAGAAAAGCACGGCGATTATCATTTCTATGAGGAAAAGGCTTGTTTTCGATCTTCTCATCTGCCGCCCTCCGTTTCCACCGGTGCCGCCGAGGTCAGTCCGCGCATCTTTGCATCGCATTTTGTGGACATGTATGCGGTTTCGTAATTGCCGTCCGTATCTACCACCGTTATGCTGTATACTCCTCCGGCCACTTCCTTAACATCGAATTTATTAAGCTCCATGATGGGGATGCCGAGGCTCAGATCCGGGGCTTCCTCATCGTGAAGGGTGATCTCCTTAAGATATCCGCCGTCGGAGTATATATAAGTGTTCTCCAGGATCTCGTCGGTTTTTTTGATCAGGTGTATGGTACTGATGCCGTCGATCACGGAGATGGTGGCAGTACCTTCGGAATCTCTCTGGCGCAGCTTTTCCGTAATGTAGGAGACTGCTGTCCGTGAGGTGAAGTTATGATTGATGCCTGTGTTTATGGTCTCATATACCCTGGCACCGAAGAAGACCACAAAGATCGCGGATATGGCAAAAAGACCCAGGAGGGCCGCCGAAAAGATGTAATCTACGATTTGAGGCTGTTTAAAATGTTTCATTGATAACGTGTCCGGGTTTATTGGTTTATAACTGTGATCTCGATGGAGGGAAACTCGCCTGTGCCGGGATTGTCATACCGGATGCTGTAGTGATCGTGGTTATAGCTGAGGGCGTAATTCTCCTCCAGGTATTTTATGTCCGCAGGGTATCTGCCTTCGGAGGCAAAGCAGTGAAGCACATCCCTGGTGACGGCTTTGCTGAGTGCGTTCAGCTGCTGCTGCTCCGTGTTTTTGGAAAGCATGGAGATGGCAGCGGTAAAAAGACCGAATATGAGCACGAAGGATACCAACGGGATCAGTATCCCTCCCTTTGACTTTTTTACTTCTTTTTTGTTGAATCTGTTTTTCATGTTATCCGATCTGGCTGATGATGCCCATGAGCGGCATCATGACCGATAAAAGGATGAGTCCGACGACTATGGATAAAAATGCTACCAGAGTGGGTTCTATGATGGAAAGAAAACGTCCGATCTCATTATCTATCTCTTCTTCATATTTGGCGGCCACCTTGTTCATGACGGAATCCATCATACCGCTTTTATATCCGGTGGCGATGATCCGTCCGTAGTTGCCGGAAAAGATATGGGCTTTTACGGTGGCATCCGCAAAAGAGATACCCTCGCCTACCATTGCCTTGCAGAGGGTGACCTTCTTAAGATATTCCTTGTTGGTGATAAGCTGCTCCACCAGGCCGATGGCGTCATTTGTCTGAAATCCGGAATTGAGGGCAAGCGCCATGCCGGAGGCAAAATGCCCTGCGGCTATCTTGTCGAAAAGATTGCGGGTGAGGGAAAAACGTGATCCGAAATCCATGAGCCTCTGCTGGGCCCTGGGGGATTCCCTGACATACAGATAAAGTATGACGAAGACGCAGAAGATCACGATAAATGCGATGGAATAGGCGCCCATGGCCCCGCTGGCACTTAAAATGGTGGCTGAAATGCCGCTCATGGTGGTGCCCAGCTGTTCGTAGACATTTTTGAAGATGGGAAGTACCTTGGCCACCAGGATGATGATGACACAGAACATCATGGCCACCATGATGAAAGGATAGCTGATGGCCTGTTCTATGCTGGAGCGGATGGATTCGTTGCGCTCATAATAATCCGCCAGTGAGGCAAAAACCACGTCGAGCTTACCGGTTTCCTCTCCCAGGTGTACCATTTCCAGCATATATCCGGGAAAAACATCCGTGCTCCTCATGGAATCGCACAGAGTGTTACCCTCTTCAAGAGCCTTGTATATTTCGGAGGTCAGAGCCTGGGCCTCAGCGGTGTCCGCATCCTGTTCGATGAGATGGAGGGACTCCTTGACGGTGATACCGGCTGAGAGCATCATGCTCATCTGGCTGGAAAAGGTAGATATCTCGAAATTGTTTAGAGGCTTTATGGTCACTTTAGCCTTTGATTTATCTTTATTCACTGAATGCTCCTTTATCCTGCAAAGTTAAAAAACCAAACTTCATTATATAATAACAGAGGGTGTATTGTCAAAATGTGGTCTTCTTGAAGAAAAGGACAGTTTGTGGTAGAATATTTTTTTGAATCGACCTTCGGAGGCGGAAAGTGTGATAAGGAGATTAATGTGTCTCATATATGCGTAAATGCGGATGATTTCGGTATCAGCAGTTCGGTGAGCGAAGCGATATGCGAATGCTTTTTCAAGGGTCTGATCAGCGATACCACCATCATGGTAAATATGCCCGGAGCCAAGGCGGCCACGGCTATGGCCGAAAAGTACGGCTTTAAGGACAGAGTCGGGCTTCATCTGAACCTGACTGCCGGAGTCCCCTTTACTCACGCCATTCAAAAGTGTCCGGAGTTCTGTGACCTGTCAGGCAATTTTAATGCTGCGTTCCATCTGAGTAACAAAGGCAGGCTGATCCTGGACGCAAGGCATCGGGAGGCCCTTTCGGCAGAGGTGGAAGCGCAGATCAGGGAATTTATCAAACTTGGTTATACGAGGCTTCATCTGGATTCCCACCATCATGTGCATACGGATCTTTCGGTCTGGAGCGTTGTGGCTCCCGCTTTGAAAAAGTATGGTTTCAGGTCGGTCCGCATAAGCCGTAACATATATTGTGCAAACGAAAGGCCGGGAGTGATCAAAAGGGTATATAAAAGTATTTTTAACGCCCGTATCGCTTCAGCGGATCTTTCGGCCAGTGATTATTTCGGCTCGGGACCGGATTATGATGCTTCAAAAGACAGATTAAGGGCAGGGGCATCTGTGGAGATAATGGTCCATCCCGTCTATTCCGGGGACGGGACCCTTTGCGATTCTGACAGACCTTTTGTATTACCCGGATATCTACGGTGAGGAAAATGAAAAAGGAACAACGAATAAAGGGTGTTTTGGATATATATCTGAAATGGCCCATATATCTTTCCATAATAGTAGTGCTGATGCTGGGCGCGGTGGCGATGTATCCCAGGAATGCCGTGCTGATCCTGTCGGTCTTTGTGGTGGTCTACGCCATTATAGCGGTGATAATCTATCATGTGAAAAAGGATGAGCTCCTGTCTTCCGTCATGGATTTTGCCACAAATTACGGCCAGGTCCAGAAGGAGATGCTGAAGCACTTTGAGATGCCCTATGCCGTGCTCGATGAGACGGGACATCTCATCTGGAATAATGATGCCTTTGACGAACTGTTCCATGTGGACGGTCTGTTCAGATGGTCCATAGTCAATGAAGCCTACGGTATCACGAAGGAACAGCTTCCTTCCATGCAGGAGCCGGTGGAGGTGACTTTTTCCCTTAACGACAGGGATCTGAGGATAAGGCTCCGCAGGATAAACCTGGATTACGAAGAGAATAACCTGATAGATCCGGACCGGTTTAACGGATCGGTGATCACTGCCCTTGTTTATGACGATACCGAGATGAACAGGGTGATGAGACTTAACAGCGAAGGCAGTATAGCTACGGGACTTATATATCTGGACAATTTCGAGGAGGCCCTTCAGGGTGCCGAGCCCACCAACGCCGCCATAGTCACCACCCTTGTGGACAGGCGTATCAACAGATATTTCTCCATAGAGCACAGCGGTATCGTAAAGAAGCTGGGTGCTGACAGATACTTTGTGGTCATGAAGAAGAAGGCTCTTGATGAGATAGTGGAGGATAATTTTTCCGTATTGGATGAGGTCCGCAAGGCCGCTTCCGGATTCAAGATCACCATGACCATGAGTATAGGAATAGGAACGCACCCCGGAGATATAGATCAGTGCAACACAAATTCCAAAATGGCCATAGACGCCGCTCTGACCAGAGGCGGTGACCAGGCGGTGATCAGGGATGAGAAATTCCATTATTTCGGAGGAAAGAACGATCAGACCGAGACTACGGTCCGTGTCAGGGCAAAGCGTGTGGCTTCCTATTTGAGAGAGTATATAGAAAACTACGAAAAGGTCATAGTCATGGGCCATTCGCTGGCAGATCAGGACGCCTTCGGATCCTGTGTGGGCATCCATTCGGCAGCCAGACATCTGGGTAAGGAATGCAGGATCGTGGTAAATACCATCACCACCTCCATACGTCCTATGATAAACATTTTCACCCAGGCGGAGGATTACAAGGAAGGAACCATCGTCAATTCCGATGAGGCTATTGAAATGGTGACCGACGCCACCCTTCTTGTGGTGGTGGACACGAACAAGCCGGAGCTGTGTGAATGCCCGAAGCTTCTGGATATGTGCAGGAATATCTTTGTCATAGACCATCACCGCCAGGGCAGCGAAAAGATTGAGAATACCCTGTATCCGTACATCGAACCCAACGCGTCCAGCGCCTGTGAGATGATATCCGAGATACTCCAGTATATCGATGACCGTCTTCAGATAAAGAGCTATGAGGCAGACTGTCTGTATGCGGGTATAATGATCGACTCGGGTAATTTTTCCACAAAGACCAGCGGCAGGACTTTTGAAGCGGCCGCATATCTGAGGAATAACGGTGCCGACGTGACCAGGATCAGAAAGATGTTCCGGGACAGCATGGAGTCATATAAGGCCCGTGCTGAGGCTGTCAGGAGTGCTGAGCTTTATAAAAACGAATTTGCCATCGGCGTCTGTCCCGCCGAGGGTCTGGAATCGCCTACTGTCGTGGGTGCACAGGCGGCAAACGAGCTGATGAATATCAATTCCGTCCGGGCGTCCTTTGTATTGACGCTGTATCAGGACAAGGTTTATATCTCAGCCAGATCCATAGACGAGATAAATGTCCAGGTGATCATGGAACGTATGGGCGGCGGTGGCCATCTGAACATTGCCGGAGTCCAGCTCAAGGATTATACCGTGGAAAGAGCGATAGAAGAATTGAAGATGACCCTGGATTCCATGCTGGAAAAGCATGAGATCTGACAGAATGCAGTATATCTGCTGTCATTCTGAGCGAAGCAACAGGAAGAATCTTAAAGGAGAGGAGACTGAAATGAAGGTAATACTCTTACAGGATGTTAAATCAGTAGGAAAAAAAGGTGAGATAGTAGAGCTCAGCGAGGGCTACGCCCACAATTTTATATTAAAACGCAAGCTGGGTAAGGAGGCTACCCCCGCCAATCTGAACGATGCAAAGCTTAAAAAGGCAAATGATGAAAAGGTGGCGGCCCAGAAACTTGAAGATGCAAAGAATCTGTCGGTGGAGATAGAAAAGCTGACGGTAGTATGCCGGATAAAGACCGGTAAAGAGGGAAAGAGCTTCGGCTCGGTCTCCTCAAAGGAGATCGCGGAGCAGGTAAAGCTGCAGCATGACCTGGAGCTGGACCGGAAAAAGATCGTTCTGGATGAGCCAATAAAGGCCCTCGGGGAATACAAGGTGACGGTGAAGCTGCATCCCAAGGTATCGGCTTCACTTTCGGTCAAAGTAGAAGAGGAGTAAGCCGTTTTGGACGAGAACCTCATTAAAAGAACCCCTCCCCATAATCAGGATGCCGAAAAGCTGTTGATCGGTTCGATGCTCCTTAATGACGAGGCTCTGGCTTATGCGTCGGAAAACCTCGGTAAGGACGATTTCTATTCGTCGATCTACGGCTGGCTTTTTGATGCCATGAAGGCTGTGAACGACTCTGGGAAACCTTTGGACTTTCTGACCCTGAAAGAGACGCTCAGGGCAAAGGGGGCGCCGGATACGCTTCAGGATGCTTCCGTTATAGGTGAGATCACCGATTCGGTCACCTCTTCGGCAAATTATAAATACACCTGTAAGGTGGTCCTGGAATATTCCAAGACCCGGCGTCTTATTGCCGAAGGAGAACGCATAGCCAACGCCGGCTATCAGGGAAAGAAGAATATCGAAGAACAGGTGGAGGATGCGGAAAAGGCCATTTTTGCCCTGAGGCAGGGCAATCTGGATGATGAGCTGGTCCCCTCCGGTGAGATATATTATCAGGCTATGGAAGAGATCCATAAGGCAATAAAGACTAAGGGCGCCGTTACCGGTGTGCCCACGGGCTTTACGGATCTGGACAGGCTTTTTGCGGGCCTGCAGCCTTCGAATCTGGTGCTCATCGCGGCCAGACCTGCCATGGGAAAGACGGCTTTTGTCCTGAATATTGCTGATTACGCTGCGATAAAGCATGATTATAAGGTGGCCATCTTTTCGCTGGAGATGAGCCGTCTGGATCTGATGAGGAGATTCCTGGCCATGGAAGCCCTTGTGGATTCTTCAAAATTTAAAACGGGAAATCTGGATTATGAGGATCTGGATAAACTGATAGAGGTGGGCAGTGTTTTTGACACACCGAACCTGATGCTTTTTGACAAGGCAGATATCACGCCGTCGGAGCTGCGCTCCAAGTGCCGGAAGATAAAGCTGGAAAGAGGTCTGGATCTGATCATCATTGACTATCTGCAGCTGATGGAGTCAGGAAAAGGCAGCCAGGAGAGCCGCCAGCAGGAGATTTCGGCCATATCCAGATCTTTGAAGCTTCTGGCAAAGGAACTGAATATACCGGTCATCGCCCTGTCACAGCTGTCCCGCGGCGTGGAGCAGAGAAGCGATCACAAGCCCATGCTTTCGGATCTGCGTGAGTCCGGCGCCATAGAGCAGGATGCGGATATCGTTATGTTTATCTACAGGGATGAGGTATATAATCCCGATACGGAAAAAAAGAATCTGGCGGAGATAATCATCGCCAAAAACAGAAGCGGCGCCATAGGAAGTATAGACCTCGTATGGCAGCCGACATATACAAGATTCGCCTCAATGGAGAGGATCGAAAAATACGGATGATCTTATATTGAATTCATCCTTTTAAGCAGTTCATCTATATCCACGCCGTGAACTGCGGCAGCCTCGCCCAGTGTCTCCATCTGTGCAGAGGGACAGCCCAGACAGTGCATGCCGATCTCCAGAAGAGCGGGTGCAGCTTCGGGCTTGATGTTCAGAATATCACCGATGGTGGTGTCTTTGGTTATCTCAGCCATTATTATTCCTCCTTGGTATGTTAATTTTTTGTGATCAATATTGATTTTTCAAAATCGGGATTTATAATATATTATACGTAAGCTTTAGTCAAGAGGGAGGTGCGGGGAGGTGCGATCACGCAGAGCGTGATTCTGCATCGCACCGACCGATCTGGCAGGATTCGGATACGAATCGTGCCGTTTCATTTAGGAAAGGGAGGTGCGCATGCATTATTACGGATATGGATACGGATACGGAATGGATTTTACATACATTCTTGTGATATTGGGTGTGGTAATCTGCGGTATTGCTTCGCTCAATGTAAAATCCACTTATGCAAAATACAGTAAGATCATGAATGCCAGAGGTTATACAGCCCAGGATGTGGCAGAGATGATCCTTAAGAGCGCAGGCATTTATGATGTCACCATATCGAGGGTGGCAGGAGATCTGACCGACCACTATTCGCCTAACGAAAAGGTCTTAAGGCTTTCGGATTCGGTGTATGATTCCAGATCGGTGGCGGCCATTGGCGTGGCGGCCCATGAGTGCGGCCATGCCATCCAGCATGCACAGAATTATACGCCTCTGTCCATCCGTTCAGCTGCCATACCGGTGGCGAATATCGGTTCCACCCTGTCATATCCCATTATCCTGATAGGACTTATCTTCGGTATGACCCCTTTTGTGAAGATCGGAGCGGCTCTTTTTACCCTGGTGGTATTTGTACAGTTCGTCACACTTCCGGTAGAGTTTAATGCATCCGCCAGAGCGCTTGCGATATTGAAGGAGTCAAACATTCTTCAGGGAAATGAAAACAAAGGTGCAAAGGCGGTACTTACTGCCGCAGCCCTCACTTATGTGGCAGCCCTGGTCTCCACCCTTTTGCAGCTCCTGCGTCTTATCCTTCTCTCCCGCCGTCGCCGTGACTGAAAGGACGGGAGGCATATACAAGTTGACAACCGATAACCATTTTTGGTAGAATATACATAAGTATCGGCAAAAATCAGTCGTGACAGGACAATTTGCATAAAAACCACAGACTGTGTGGTGACATTTCAGAATATACGAAGGGAGGTATCGTTATGAATGGAATAAATGCCATTAATTCAGCCGATTATATAAAGGGCATCAGCCTTGATCAGAGACTGGATCAGAGAGTTGACAAAAAGGATGAGCTGAAGGAAGAACAAAAGATCAGGACCGCCGAAGAAGAAGCCAGAGAGAAGCGGGTATATGAAGATACCGCCCATCCCGATGAGGACTCGGTGGTACTGGGAAGGAACATGGACGGTGACACCTCAAGGGCCAGCAGGACAGGTCTTGAAAATCTCAAGGAAGGCATCGTGATAAAAAAGGATCCTGCTCAGGAGGCCGCTGCACAGAAAGAGGCAAAAGACGAGGAGGAGAAATCGTCGGAGAAGGTTTCTTCCATGCTCGGATTTACCGATACCCAGGTGGAAGAGCTCTATTATCAGGGAAAGATCAGTAAAAATGATTACCAGACCGAGATCGACCGCAGGGACCGCATAGATAAGGAGGCGGGCCTTAAGGAAGAGGAAAAGGAAGACGATGAAAAGAATCCCGTGATCGAGGCTTCAAAGGAAGAAGAGAAAAAGGTTTCGGAGGAAAAGGCCGCCAAGGCAAAGGATGAAAGCACGGCACCGGCCGATTCCATGGGAAATAAGGATGATAAGGATAAAAAGGTCTCCGGGGAGGATGATGACCGGAAGAAGCTTATCAGCGATGAAATGGAAAGGGATAATGCCTTCGCGAAGGAGATGGGACAGATAAACCAGAGGCAGCAGGATTTTTCGCTTAGGGCAGATGCCATAACAGAGGGTATAGCCAATGACCGCGCAGAAAAGGTGATCGATATACTGGATGCTGCGGAAAAGATAGCAAATGGAGAGGATGTGCGCCAGAACTGACAATGGTGCCGGGGGATCATAATGGAAAACGAAAAGCTGCCACAGCTCACGGATCTGATAGAATTGGATATATTACAGAAGATGCAGGAATCTTTTTCCACTATGACCGGAGTGGCATCGCTTATCACCCGGCCCGATGGCAAGCCCATTACCAAACAGACCAGATTCTGCGATTTTTGCGCTGTACACACCCGTAATTCAAAAATGGGCGGAAAGCTTTGTGAAAAGTGTGAAAGCTATGCCGCAAGAGAAGCACTTCAGACCGGAAAGACAGTAGCTTACTATTGTCATGCCGGTCTGATGGATTTTACGGCCCCTATTACCGTGCATGGGCAGATCATAGGCTGCTTTGCGGGGGGACAGGTCATTCCCAAGCCTCCGCGCGAGGAGGCCATAAAAAGGACGGCCAGGGAATTGGAGATAGATGAGGATCTCTACTGGGAGGCCGCACAGAAGGTACGCATAGTGGACAAAGAGGATCTCAGGCGTACCGCGAATTTTATCAATACGCTCTCAAGAGCCATGTCAAATATGGCGGAGGGTAAATATCTGGCACTCCAGGCAAAGAAGGATCTGGAGATGGCTGATAAGATGAAGAGTGATTTCCTGGCAAATATGAGCCATGAGATCAGGACTCCCATGAACGCCGTGATTGGTATGGCGGATATGGCCCTTCGTCAGGATATGCCCCCCACTGCCAGAAGCTATCTGGAGCAGATCAAGTCATCGGGTAAGGCCCTTCTCAACATCGTAAACGATGTGCTGGATTATTCAAAGATAGAATCAGGGACCCTGGCTATTTTGCCGGAGGATTACGAGCCCATCGGCGTTATAAAAGATGTATCCACCATCATAATGAACCGCCTTATGCACAAGACGGTTGAATTTCTGCTGGATGTGGATCCGAACATTCCCAGTATAATGAACGGCGACAGCAACAGACTGCGTCAGATACTGATCAATCTGGCAAACAATGCGGTGAAGTTTACCGAAGAGGGTTTCGTACGTCTGGTTCTGAAATGCGAGAGAACGGATGATGAGACCGTGCTCCTTCATTTTTCCGTGGAGGACAGCGGCATAGGCATAAAGCAGGAGGATATTCCCAAGCTTTTTGGTTCGTTCTCCCAGGTGGACACAGTAAAGAACAAGCATGTGGAGGGCACGGGACTCGGTCTTTCCATAGTCAGGCAGCTTCTTAACTCCATGAACGGTAAGATAAAGGTGGAGAGTGAGTATGGTAAGGGAAGTAAGTTTTCCTTTACGCTTCCGCAGAAAATAGTGGATCCCACGCCTGCGGTCCGGGTGGAGAATGCTTCGGATTATATTATGGTGGGATTTTTTGCAAATAAGGATGTGGCCGAGGACTTTAAGCTGGATGCCGATATGATCGGGGTGGAGTTTATAGATCTGACAGCGGATTCCGACAAGCCTGTTGTCACGGTGGATGAGATCATCCGTCAGAATCCCGGTAAAAAGGTCTTTTCCATAGTGGAGCAAAAGCTTTTCAGCAGAGAGATCATGGATGAGGTGGATCCGAAGAACCCTCTGTATGAGGATGTTCAGGGAGTGATCCTGGCCGATACCTTTGCGGATGTGAGAGAATGGAAGGATCTTCCGTATATGCAGGTATCCAAAAAGCCTGTTTCAGTGATCTCGCTTGACCGTCTTATCAGGGAAAGTCCGTTTGTTAACAATATAGAAGAGAGGAAGATAAAAAAGGATTCCGTCACTCCACGTTCCGATGCTTTTGTGGCTCCGGAGGCCAATGTGCTTCTGGTGGATGACAACGCCATCAATCTGACCGTGGCCGAGGGCTTGCTGGAGCCCCTAAAGATGAATGTGGACAAGGTCCTCTCCGCCAAAGAGGCGTTGGCCATCATAGATAAGGTTCACTATGATATCATCTTCATGGATCACATGATGCCTGAGATGGACGGCGTGGAGGCCACCCGTGTCATCAGGCGTTTTCATCCCGAATACAGTGAGACGCCTATTATAGCTCTTTCGGCAAACGCCATGAGCGGTGCCAGGGAGATGTTCTTAAGTGAGGGCATGAATGATTTTGTGGCAAAGCCCATAGAATATAAGATACTGGAGGCAAAGGTCAGACAATGGCTTCCTCCGGAAAAGGTTAAGGTGACTACCGCACAGGAACTGGAGCGCATAGCAAAGACAAAGCACGCACATATCGATGTGGCGGATCTGGATACGGATGCAGCCATCAATATGCTGGGAAGTGAGAATCTGTTTTGGAATATACTCAAAGAGTTCTATCGCACCATAGAGATGAAGGCCCGGAAGATAGAGAATTTCTTTGATGCCAACGACTGGCCCAACTATACCATAGAGGTTCACGCCATTAAGAGCGCCTCCAGACAGATCGGGGCAAATGAACTGGCAGATCTGGCAGCCAGGCTGGAACAGGCGGGAAATGTCCGGGATGAGGCGCTGATCAGGGTAGATACTCCGGATCTTCTGGAGAGATATCGCGGTTATATCGGTAAGCTGGCTCCTTATGTGGAAAAAGGCGCCAAAGGCGTCAATTCAAAAAATGCATATGACAGGGGAGCCGTAGAGGCGATCTTTGAGAAGCTGAGAAAGGCCCTTGGCGAACTGGATCTGGATGGTATGGAGCAGGTGGCCGGAGAACTGGATACCTATGAATATCCGGATGATATAAAAGAAAAGATAACAGAGCTTAAGGGAGCGATATCCGATATCGATACGGAGAAATGCGAGACGCTTATGTCTTCTATTTGAACTTCCACAGGGGCGTCTCGTCCTCGTAACCGTTTGCAGTCAGAAAGGTGTGCATTTCGTCCATTCCGAGCTGAAATTCCTTAAAGGATTCCAGAGTCATCTGGAATTCTTTTTTTGCCAGGGAGATATCATAATCTTCCTTAGCCATAAAACTGGCTATCGCATGCCGGTGAAGGGTTTCGTGGGCCGAAACGGTGTGCTTAAGTCCGCTGGATCCTATGAGGACGGAGGGGTATGGATCTGCGCTCCAGAGACCGAATTTACAGCGGTTGGTGTTGTTTACCTGGGTGATCTTCAGGGTCTCCAGCTCCATGATATGATTATATATGCGCCAGGAAAGTGTCAGGTGGTCCATTTCATAGACACGGAGGGTGTCATGGATCGTGGGACGGCTGTTGTTTCTGAACATGTCGTTCCGGGCGTTGTCCACGTCCCTGGAAATGCGGTAAAGCTGCTCGCCTATGTCAAAACTGTGAAGTGAGAGCGCGTCATAGCTTTCGGACAGCTGGTCTATACCGCGGACGAATACGGCGGTGTTATGGTTTTGTTTTTCCATGGTGTTGCTGATCAAAAGCACATCGTTGATGACGGTTTCGATCCTGCCCTTAAGGCTTTTCAGACTGTCAATGGAATCCTTCAGGGAGTTCTTCTGGGTCTCGATGGCTGAGATAAACATCTCCATGGTGGACACGAATTCCTCGGTGTAGGCCATCATGTCTTCACCGCTGATGGAATCCAGCTCGCCGTTCTTTATACCGTCGACCACGCTTTTTATGGATGCCAGGGAGTTATCCACATTTTCATAACCTTCGGTGAGATCATAGGTGCAGGGTTCGTAGGAATTCCGGATCTGCCTGGAAAGGGCCAGCATTTCCAGACTGGAATCTTCTATCTTTTTCATGGAAAAACTGAGACTCTGTCTGGCATCCAGAAGCTGTTTCAGACTTTCTTGCTGGGATTCCAGATCATCCATAAGATTTTTTACGTTGCTGTTGTTTCCGATCCTGCTCATGGCATCGTTAAGCCTGATCAGGAATTCGTTGTTTTTACGTGCCATTATATCAAGCATCCGGTTAAAGGTGACAGCCAGGGAAGGATCGTCAAAGGTGGAGGGATCCAGAGGGAGAAATTTGTTTGTCTCCACTTCCTCCATGGCAGTCCTCAGCCTTTCGGTATCGGTCATTTTTCCGGGGCCGGCGGTATTGAATTCGTTTCTGTCGGTAGTATGTCCCATGTATGATCCTTATTTTGTCCCATGCCTGTGAAACGGCTTTTCCGTATCAGATAATTTTACTATAAAACGGGGAATTAAGCCAGTTATTTTTAAGTAGTTTTGTGTTGAATTTTTATGTTAAACGGGTATAATATTTACCATGGCAATAAACAGGGATGACATTTTCCATTTTGAATATTTTGATTACGGCGAGCGTTTTCACGGGAGCTACAGGGGAATGAGGTATGCCATTGCCAGGGAGCCGCTGGAGTGGGTGGTCCAAAAATCTCCGGAGGAAAAGGCGAAGGGCATTATCCGCGTCAGTATATGGCCTGAGCCCTTTTCCTATGAAAAGACGCCTGAGGATAAGATCGTCCATGAAGATTTTCCTTACAGTGAAGAGGGCGTCAGGATGGCAGTGGACCGTCTGAATGAGGTGTGGGAGAGAGATTATGCCTCCTAAGAACAGCAAGGTTAAACAGGAAAAACGAAATGATATCTCCCGCCTGGACAGCGTCATAAAGAGCGGTGAGTTTCCGCCCGTGATCCTTTTGACAGGTGAGTCCGGATATCTTCTCGGCTTTTATAAAGATAAGCTTCTGTCTCTTTTGGGGGATCCGAAGGATACCATGAATTTTACCCGGTATGACGGGACCGGAACGGATCCTCTTGAGATTGTTGAAATGGCAGGCACTCTGCCATTTTTCAGAGATGATCGCCTGATCCTGGTAGAGGGTTCGGGTTTTTTCAGGTCAAAGTCGAAGGATCCGGGTGATGAGGAAGAACAGTCAAAACAGGATCCCGCAGATCCGGATGCTTTAACGGGATATCTGAAGGACCCCTGCACCAGCACCCATCTCATTTTTGTTGAGGAGAGTGTTGACTCCAGAAAAAAGAATACCAAAGCCATAGACGCCATGGGCGGTTATTTTGTCATAGGCGAACTGGATGACGGTAAATTTCAAAAGTGGGTATCATCCGTATTTAAAAGATACGGAAAGAGCATTACCGGTGCCGTGTACGAGCATCTCATTGACCGCTGCGGCAGGGATATGGATGTTCTGGCAGGTGAGATCAGAAAGCTGTCCGATTATCTCGGAGATGAGACGGTGGTCTCAATGGAAGCAGTGGATGCAGTCTGCATCAGAAGCTTTGAAAACAGGGTCTTTGAGATGATCGATGACATGATGGCCGGAAGAGTTGAGGCGGCTCTTGGGAAATATCATGATCTGTTGATGCTAAACGAGTCGGAGCAAAAGACCAGGATCCTGATCATGCGGCAGTATGTCAGGCTGGCCATGGTGAAGGAGGCTCAGGTAAAGGGTCAGGACGTTTCGGGTCTGACAGCTGCCTTCAAAATAGCGCCTTTTGCCATGAAAAAGCTGGAGGAAAAGGCCGGGAAGTGTTCCTATCAGCTCATCAAAAAAGCGGCAGAAGAGTGCGTGGACATTGAAAGTGCCTGCAGGAGCAGGAGCCTTGGCGACGGTGTCGGTACCGAATATCTGGTACTCACGCTTTCATCAAAATACAGGATAACGGGTTGATCATGTCAAAACTGGTTTTTTATTATTCAAACGATCAAAGGAAATGTACGGACCTGGTTCTGAAAAGGGAAGAGGAGCTTTCTGTAAAGGGCGTTGTCTTCCGCCGTATTTCCTGCGGTCAGATAGACCGTCTTAAGGAGCTTCCGGATGAGAGACTGGCTCTTTTCGGGGAATATATCATAGAAGATGCAGGGGACTGCACTGCCTTACAGGCGGATTTTGTCATCAGACGGTTAAAAGAAGGGCTTGGACTTGATGTCACAGCCGTAGGATTAAGGTGCGGCGCCGACGGCAGGCCGCTTCAGGGCGCCATGGCATTTCTGGCCAAGGCCGATGAAATACGGAATATAGATGAGGATCTTCAGGGTATAGAGCCTTCGGACAATCCCGATGACGAGCCGGAGATACCGCCTCATCTGGCGCAGTTTTTGGACGCAGATACCGCTTCCGACAGGCTGGAGGTTTTCCGCAGGATAAGGGAAAAGTGTGATGATCAGATGATAGACACCATTGCGGTGATCCTGGATATGGAGATACCGGAGGGAGATATAGAAAGGCGCAGGCAGGATGTGGTGACCTGTCTGGAGACGAAGATAAAATACGAACTGACCCGCAGGTAAAGATCTTTCGGGCTATAGCCCTCAGGATGACAACTGTTTCTGTTATTCTCAGGAATGTACCGGTTTGTCATTTTGAGGAAGGTGTCGGTTTGTCATTTTGAGGAATGTACCGGTTTGTCATCCTGAGGAACGAAGTGACGAAGGATCTTAAAATGATCATGAATATAGCAGGAGAAAAAATATGAGTATAGAGATAATACCCGGTTCAATAACCGCCCCCACAGGCTTTTCGGCAGCGGCCACTGCCGCCCAGATAAAGTATAAGGGCAGGGACGATATGGCCATGATCTTTTCAAAGTCACCCTGCACCAGTGCAGGCTGCTACACAAAGAATGTGGTAAAGGCTGCCCCTGTGATCTGGGATAAAAGGATCACCGGAAGCGACAAACCCGTTCATGCGGTAGTGGTAAATTCGGGTATAGCCAATGCCTGTACCGGGGATGAGGGCCTTGATATCTGTCAGAAGACGGCGCAGGCTGTCTCACAGGAGCTCTCAGTCCCTGTTGATTCCGTTCTTCTGGGTTCCACCGGAGTCATAGGCATGCAGCTGCCTTTAGAGAAAATGTGTGCCGGAGTAAAGACCCTCGCTTCCTTGCTTTCCACGGATGAGGATGCGGGTCATAAGGCTGAGAAAGCCATCATGACCACGGATACGGCGCCCAAGGAGATCGTCTGCCGGGCAGTGATCGGCGGCAAAGAAGTGACCATGGCCGGAATGGCAAAGGGCAGCGGTATGATACATCCGAATATGTGTACCATGCTGGCCTATATCACCACCGATGCGGCCATAGATAAAAAGCTGATGCAGGAGGCTTTGTCACAGACGGTGGTCGACACCTTCAATATGATATCGGTGGACGGAGATACCAGTACTAATGATTCCCTGATACTTCTTGCCAACTCCATGGCTGAAAACAGTTTTATCGGTGAAAAGAATGCTGATTATGAGATCTTTTGCAGGATGTTGGACACCGTGTGCCTGCATCTGGCGAAAGCCATGGCCGCGGACGGCGAGGGCGCCACTAAGCTGGTGGAAGCCAGGGTGATCGGTTCGGACACAAAGGAGAATGCCCGGATCCTTGCAAAGTCCGTGGTTACGTCATCCCTTACCAAGGCGGCCATGTATGGCTGTGATGCCAACTGGGGAAGGATCCTCTGTGCCCTGGGCTATTCCGGGGTTTCCTTTGATCCCGCCCAGGTGACTCTCACGTTCTGGGATGATGAGAAAAAAGAGGAGCTTTTGATCTATGCTTCGGGAAAAGGTCAGGTTTATTCTGAGGAGGAAGCTACCCGGATCCTTTCGTCGAAGCATGTTATACTTACTGCGGATATGCATATGGGGACAGAGGCTGCCACAGCTTATGGTTGTGACCTGACCCACGAATATGTTAATATAAACGCGGATTACAGATCCTGATATAAGGATCTGTCTACGTGTTGTATAAGATATGTTGGTATATCCCGCGCAGGCGGGCAGACTTTGGAGCGAGTTGATTTTATGAAAATACTTACTATTGCGATTCCCAGCTACAATTCCCAGGATTATCTGGACCGTTGTGTCCAGTCTTTGCTTCCCGGAGGCGAGGATGTGGAGATCCTGATAGTGGACGACGGGTCAAAGGACCGGACGGGAGAGATGGCGGACGATTATGAACGCAAATATCCCGGTATAGTCAGGGCTATCCATCAGGAGAACGGCGGTCACGGAGAAGCGGTGAACACCGGTATCAAAAATGCCACGGGACTGTATTTTAAGGTGGTGGATTCCGATGACTGGGTAAAGGCTGAGGCTTATGATAAGATCCTGGATACGCTCAAGTCCATGGTGCGTGACGGCCGGGGCGTGGATATGCTCATCAGCAATTTTGTATATGAAAAGCAGGGAGCAGAGAGAAAAAAGGCAATGCGCTATAAAAAGATCCTGCCCGTGAACTGTATCTTTACCTGGGATGATACGAAGAGATTCAAGACGGGACATTATCTTCTGATGCATTCCGTAATATACAGGACAAAGCTTTTGCAGGAATGCGGGCTTGAACTGCCCAAGCATACGTTTTACGTGGATAATCTGTATGTATTCGAGCCCCTGCCTTATGTGAAGACCATGTATTATCTGGATGTGAATTTTTACAGGTATTATATCGGACGTGAGGATCAGAGCGTGAATGAAAGCGTCATGATAGGACGTATCGACCAGCAGCTGTATGTGACCAAGCGCATGATAGACTACATGGCGGGCAGAGTGTTTGAGAATAAGCATCTGGAATCTTATATGAGGAATTATATGGATATCATGATGGCGGTGCCCTCCGCCCTCCTCATTAAATCCGGGACCCCGGAGAATCTGGAGAAACACAGGGAACTGTGGAAGTATCTCAAGGAGGCCGATAAGAAGCTTTACATGCATATGAGGCTGAGCCCCCTGGGACTGACCACCGATACCAAGGGCCCTGTGGGAAGAAAGATAACCACCATGGTATATAATATGTCTCAAAAGATATTCGGCTTTAATTAATCCGGATTGACAAGAGACACTGTAACATAATATCATAGCATGAGTAAAAATCAGTAAAGGAGAGATGTATGTATTCTATTGAAGAACTTAGGAAAGTAGACCCCGAGGTAGCTGAGGCCATCGAGAAGGAGCAGCAGCGCCAGAATTCACACCTGGAGCTCATCGCTTCCGAAAACTGGGTATCGAAGGCTGTTATGTCGGCCATGGGAAGCCCTCTTACAAATAAATACGCCGAGGGTTATCCCGGAAAGAGATATTACGGCGGCTGCGAGTGCGTGGATATAGTGGAGGATCTGGCCAGGGAAAGAGCAAAGCAGCTCTTTGGCTGTGATTATGCAAATGTGCAGCCCCACTCCGGTGCTCAGGCCAACATGGCTGTTTTCTTTGCAATGCTGGAGCCGGGAGATACCTTCATGGGCATGAACCTGGATCAGGGCGGTCATCTCTCCCATGGTTCACCGGTGAATATGTCCGGTAAATATTTTAACTGCGTACACTACGGCGTAAATGACGACGGCTTTATCGATTATGATGAAGTGAGGCGCATCGCAAATGAGTGCAAGCCCAAGATGATCCTGGCAGGCGCTTCCGCTTACGCCAGAAAGATAGATTTCAAAAAGTTCCGTGAGATCGCGGATGAAGTGGGCGCTTATCTCATGGTGGATATGGCTCATATCGCAGGTCTGGTGGCTACGGGTTATCATGAGAGTCCCATAGGCATCGCGGATGTGGTCACCACTACCACTCATAAGACCCTGAGAGGTCCCAGAGGCGGACTCATCCTTTGCAATCAGGAAGCTGCTGACAAATTCAATTTCAACAAGGCCATCTTCCCCGGTATCCAGGGCGGTCCTCTGATGCATGTCATCGCCGCCAAGGCAGTCTGCTTCAAGGAGGCACTTTCTCCCGAGTTTAAGGAGTATGGTAAGAATGTGGTTGAGAACGCGCAGGCACTTGCTTCCGGGCTTTTGAACAGAGGTCTTTCCATAGTTTCCGGCGGAACGGACAATCATCTGATGCTGCTTAATCTCCAGCCTCAGAACCTGACGGGCAAGGATGTGGAGAAGCTTCTTGATGCCGCACACATCACCGCGAACAAGAATACCATACCCAACGATCCCCAGAAGGCTTTCGTGACCAGCGGTATCCGTCTCGGCACTCCCGCAGTCACCTCCAGAGGTCTTAATACGGCTGATATGGATCAGGTGGCAGAGGCTATTTCGATAGTTGTTAAAGAGGGTGAAGCCGGAGTATCAAAGGCTGCCGACATAGTTAAGAGCCTCACGGATAAGTATCCGCTTATCTGACACGCTGAAATTTTGAATCACTACAGGGGGCCTATGCTTGATGCATAGGCTCTTTGCACGGTATAATACATGATCTTTTCATCGCTCAGTTTTATCTTCAGGTTTTTACCTGTATTTTTAATCATATATTACGTGGTACCGCCTAAGCTTAAGAACCCTGTGCTTTTTCTGGGTTCTTTGGTCTTTTATGCCTTCGGGGAACCGAAATATGTGTTCCTGATGCTGATCAGCATCCTGGTGAATTATATTGCCGCCAGGATCATGAAGGGAGTGGAGGGCCGTCTGGAAAAAACCCTTATTCTGGCTTTTGCGCTGGTATTCGATCTTGGAGCGCTCCTGTTCTTCAAATACGGTTTCTTTTTCACAAATGTGATAAATAATGTCACCGGAAATGATTTCTTTTTCCCTCAGCTGACCCTGCCTCTGGGCATCAGCTTTTATACCTTCCAGATACTGTCCTACGTGATAGATGTCTATCGGGGAGAGGTGGAGTGTGAAGAGAATTTCATAGACCTGGGCGTCTATATCGCCATGTTCCCCCAGCTCATAGCCGGTCCCATCGTAATATACAAGGATGTAATAAAAAACATAAAGGCTCCCGAAAGCCGTATTTCCTTTGCCGCGCTTGACGACGGTCTGAGGCTTTTTACCATAGGTCTGGCTTCGAAGGTGCTCATCGCCAACAGGATGGGCCAGCTGTGGGACACCCTGGCCCAGATGGGATATGCGAACGCTTCCTTCAAGGCTGCATGGATAGGAGTGGCGGCATATACGCTGCAGATCTATTTTGATTTCAACGGTTATTCCCTGATGGCCATCGGCCTGGGGAGTATGCTGGGCTTTAAGCTTCCCAAAAACTTTGATACGCCCTACAGTGCCGTCAGTGTGACTGATTTCTGGAAGAGATGGCATATGACCCTGACGGGATTTTTCAGGAACTATCTGTACATACCCCTGGGAGGCAACAGAAAAGGGAAGTTTAGGATGTACCTCAATCTGTTCATCGTATGGCTTTTTACCGGGTTCTGGCATGGGGCAGACTGGAATTTTGTTATCTGGGGCCTGTATTATTTTATATTCATCAGTGTTGAGAGACTTCTGTTCAATAAAAAGGACGGCCTGCTTTTGTTCTTAAGAAACAGGGAATGGCCGGCAGTCATAAAGATATTTGTACGTATCCTGGGTCATATATATGCGGTCTTTATCGTTGCTGTAGGCTGGGCGATTTTTGCCATCACCGATCTGTCACAGCTCGGAGACTTTATGAAGCGTCTGTTTGCACCGTTTTTCGGACAGCCTCTTGCCGGAATGGAGATGTCGTCATTTTCGTGGGTCATGTATGTTTGGCTTGCGGTGGGCGCCCTGTTCTCATCCACATTCCCGGCCGCAAAATATGAAAAGATCAGATACAGGATACCTGCGACCATCATTCTCTTTGCCCTGTTCTGGCTCAGTGTGGTACAGCTTACCGACGGCGCGTATAACCCGTTTTTGTATTTCAGGTTCTGATCACTGCGGGGAGACGGTTTTTTGAAGGATAATAAGATATTAAAATTTATAATATCCAATCATTATACTCTGCTGATAGTCATCAGTTCGCTGGTCATGACTGTGGCAGGGGCTGTTTTTCTGCCCAGAACCGGAGAAACCTACATGGAGCAGCAGGCTCTGGCGGGTACGGCCATCCATTATCTGAAGAGCGGAGCTACGGAGGTCAAAGATGAGGATCTGATAGATATTGCCGCCCTGGGAGGAAAGACCGTGTCCGACTCCGTTGATGAGGATGAAGACTTTGAGGAAGATGATTACGAAGATGAGGATGTGGAAGAGGCCGTGCCGGTAACGGATGATGTGGCTGCCCTGGCGGAATCGTTTAAGGAGGCGTCCGTAAAGGACGAGCCGGCTCCGGCTGTGGAAGAAGAGAAGGAGAAGGATACTTCTTCATCGAAGAAGAAAAAGAAAAAAAGAGAATGGACGGTGGTGGACGAGTCATACTTTGATGACGCCCTGTTCATAGGAGATTCCAGGCAGCAGGGCTTTGGCCTGTATTCGGGCCTGGACAATATAACCGTATATGCGGAAAAAAGCAATCAGATCACCTTTGTGTCCACAAAACAGCTTGTTTCCACACCTTTCGGAAAGCTGACGGTGACGGACGCACTGGCTTTGAACCAGCACAGGTTCAAAAAGGTTTACATAATGTTTGGAATAAACGAGATGGGATCGGGGGATAAGGATTTTTCACCCTATTATTATAATCTTATCGACTATATAAAGCTGATGGAGCCTGATGCCACCATATATCTGGAGAGCATCATACATGTGACCGCAAATACCGCCGCCAAAAGGCCCAGCCTGGCCAATGACAAGATCGATGCCAAAAACGAGATCCTTAAAAAGGTGGCGAAGGATGAGGGCATAGTATATCTGGATGTGAACGAGGTTTTGACGGATGAAAACAATGCTCTTTTCCCAAATGCCGCTTCCGACGGGATACATCTGAAGAGTGAATACATCAAGGTCCTCAAGGAATACCTTATGGCCCATGCTGTGGTGGAGGAAAAAGACGGATCTGACGATGAGGAGGCTGAAGAAGACAGGGAAGAATATCCTGATGAGGCAGAGGAACCGGAGGAGGATGAATGGGAAGATGATGAAAGTGATGAGGAAGAGCAGGAGGAAGAGCTTCTGTCTTACTTCCCCGACGGAGTGCCTCATCCCACAAAGGAAGAGATCAAAAAGGAAAAGTATCCTTATGTGGATCTGAATGAGGCGCAGTCCATATTGCAGACCCAGTTTGACATTCTCTACCGTCATGTGGATGAGTTCATGCTGGCCCAGCCCGGCGTAGACCGCAACGCCGTTACAAACGCCATTGCCGCCCAGGTCCTTCAGGGGGCGTTCACACAGTAAAAACAGGGGAGAAATTCCCGTTTTCCCGTCCTCTTGTTTCAAAAAATGCTTTGTGCTATAATACCGACTGTTATTTGTTTTTATACCAAATTGGAGAAAAAATATGTACGCAAAAGTTGACAGCAGCATGAACTTTGTCGACAGGGAAAAGGACGTCGAGAAGTTCTGGAAAGAAAAAGACATCTTTCAGAAAAGCATGAAAATAAGGGAGGGAGGCCCCACCTATACCTTTTACGACGGCCCCCCCACCGCCAACGGAAAGCCTCACATAGGTCATGTGCTTACCCGTGTCATCAAGGACATGATCCCCAGATACAGGACCATGAAGGGGTCCTTTGTACCCAGGAAAGCCGGCTGGGATACCCATGGTCTTCCGGTGGAGCTGGAAGTGGAAAAGCTGCTGGGGCTTAACGGCAAGGAGCAGATAGAAGAATACGGCATGGAGCCTTTCATAGAAAAGTGTAAGGAATCCGTGTGGAAATATAAGGGAATGTGGGAGGATTTCTCCGGCACGGTGGGATTCTGGGCCGATATGGATGACCCCTATGTGACCTACGACGACAATTTTATCGAAAGCGAGTGGTGGGCCCTCAACGAGATATGGAAGAAAGGTCTTTTGTATAAAGGCTTTAAGATCGTGCCCTACTGTCCCAGATGTGGGACTCCTTTGTCTACCGCAGAGGTATCCCAGGGATACAAGACAGTAAAGGAGCGCTCGGCCATAGTAAGATTCAAGGCAAAGGGTGAGGATGCCTACTTCCTGGCATGGACCACCACCCCCTGGACACTTCCCTCGAATCTGGGTCTTTGCGTGAATCCTGATGAGACTTATGCCAAGGTTAAGGCCGTGGACGGATATACCTATTACATGGCAAAGGCTCTTCTTGATACCGTCCTTGGCGGTCTGGAGAGGGAAGAAGGGACGCCGGCCTATGAGATCATTTCGGAGTGCAAGGGAAAAGAACTGGAATACCGTGAGTATGAACCCTTGTACGCCTGTGCAGGGGAGGCTGCCGAAAAGAGCGGCAAAAAAGCCCATTATGTGATAGTCGACGACTACGTAACCATGACCGACGGTACAGGTATAGTACATACCGCACCCGCCTTCGGTGAAGATGATAACAGGGTCTGCTCCAGATACGGCATGCCTTTTGTTCAGTTTGTAAACGGCAAGGGCGAGATGACGGAGGAGACTCCCTATGCCGGCAAGTTCGTAAAGGATGCGGACAAGGATGTGCTGGTGGATCTGGATAAGGAGGGCAAGCTGTTTTCCGCCCCCAAATTCGAGCACGAGTATCCCCATTGCTGGAGATGCTCCACTCCTCTTATCTATTATGCCCGTGAATCCTGGTACATAAAGGAGACCGCAGTCAGGGATGACCTTATCAAAAACAACAACACGGTCAACTGGATACCTGAGTCCATCGGAAAGGGACGCTTCGGCAACTGGCTGGAGAACATTCAGGACTGGGCTATCTCGCGTAACCGTTACTGGGGTACTCCTCTTAACATCTGGGAGTGCGACGACTGTCATCATCAGGAGAGCATCGGCAGCAGGGCACAGCTCGCCGAGATGTCGGGCGATCCCGAGGCGGCAAAGGTGGAGCTTCACAGACCTTACATAGATGGGGTCACCATCAAGTGTCCCAAGTGCGGCAAGACAATGCACAGAGTGCCCGAGGTCATAGACTGCTGGTTTGATTCGGGTGCCATGCCCTTTGCCCAGCATCATTATCCTTTTGAGAATAAGGAACTCTTTGAGTCCCAGTTCCCCGCCCAGTTCATATCAGAGGCAGTGGATCAGACCAGGGGTTGGTTCCATTCCCTGATGGCCGAATCTACCCTGCTGTTCAATAAGTCTCCCTATGAGAACGTCATAGTGCTGGGACATGTGCAGGATGAAAAGGGCCAGAAGATGAGCAAGTCAAAGGGTAACGCAGTGGATCCCTTCGATGCGCTGGCCACCTACGGGGCAGATGCCATACGCTGGTATTTTTACATCAACTCCGCTCCCTGGCTGCCCAACCGTTTCCACGGCGACGCAGTGCAGGAGGGACAGAGAAAGTTCCTCGGCACTCTTTGGAATACCTATGCATTCTTCGTGCTCTATGCAAACATAGATGATTTTGACGCCACAAAGTACGAGCTGGAGTATGATAAGCTTCCCGTAATGGACAAGTGGCTTCTTTCAAAGCTCAACACCGCTGTCGATCTGGTGGATAAAAATCTTGATTCCTACAGGATACCCGAAGCGGCGAGAGTATTGCAGGATTTCGTGGACGATATGTCCAACTGGTATGTGAGAAGATGCCGTGAAAGATTCTGGGCAAAGGGAATGGAGCAGGACAAGATCAATGCATACATGACCCTGTACCGCGCTCTGGTGGATATATCCAAGGCTGCCGCACCCATGATACCCTTCATGACCGAGGAGATATATCAGAATCTGGTATGCAGCATAGACAAGTCTGCTCCCGAGTCTATACATCTGTGTGATTTCCCGGTGGCAGATAAGAAATATATTGACAAGACTCTTGAAGATAATATGCAGACCGTGCTGGATATCGTGGTCATGGGACGTGCCTGCAGGAATTCATCCAATATAAAGAACAGACAGCCTGTCAGCCGTCTTCTGGTAAAATCGGATAACGTGCCCGACAGCTTCTTTGTGGATATAATCAGGGAAGAGCTGAATGTTAAGGAAGTCATCTTCACCGATGATGTCAGGGAGTTCACTTCTTACAGCTTCAAGCCCCAGCTTAAGACCGTGGGACCCAAGTATGGTAAACAGCTGGGAGCCATCAAGGCCCATCTGGAATCCCTGGACGGTAACGCAGCCATGGACGAGCTCAATGAAAAGGGCGCCCTTAAGTTTGATGCAAACGGCACACAGGTAGAGCTTTCAAGGGATGATCTTCTCATAGAGATGACCCAGAAGGAGGGCTTCACCTCCCAGGCGGATAAGGGTATCACCGTGGTCCTGGATACACAGCTTACACAGGAGCTTATAGAAGAGGGCTACGTGCTGGAGGTCATTTCCAAGATCCAGACCATGAGAAAAGAGATCAATTTCGAGGTGACCGACAGGATCGATATCACCTTCAGCGGCAATGATGAACTGTGTGAGATCATAAAGAAGAATGAGAAACCCATTGCCGACAAGGTTCTTGCAGCAAGCGTAAGCTACGGCGTGAATGCCGGGACGGAGAAAGAGTGGAACATAAACGGTCAGATGCTCAATATCGGAGTTAAAAAGGCATAATGATCAAAACCCTTGCAGCACAGATAAAAGAATATAAAGCGGCGTCTGTTATGACGCCGCTTTGTGTGATAGGTGAGGTTATAATGGAAACCCTCATCCCGCTTATGATGGCCTCCATCATAGATAACGGCGTGGAGAAGGGTGATCTTGGACATATCATAAGAACGGGCTTCATAATGGTGATCATCGCCATAGCCGGACTTCTTTTCGGTGCGGCGGGAGGAGTGATGGCCGCAACGGCTTCCGCGGGCTTTGCGAAAAATCTGCGCAAGGCCATGTTCGAAAACATTCAGACTTTTTCCTTTTCAAATATAGACAGGTTTTCCTCTTCGGGACTTATCACCAGGCTTACAACGGACGTGACCAATCTGCAGAACGCATATCAGATGCTTCTGCGTATGGCCATGAGGGCGCCCTTTACCCTCATATTCGCCATGGCCATGTCTTTTTTTATCAACGCAAAGCTGGCGTGCATCTATCTTGTTGCGGTCTTGTTCCTGGCGGGGGCCGTGGGTTTTCTGATGTCCAGGGCACATGTGTATTTCAGACAGGTTTTTGAAAAATATGACGCCCTTAATGAAAGCGTCCAGGAAAATATTAATGCATGCCGCGAAGTAAAAGCCTATGTCCGTGAGGATTATGAGACCCTTCGATTTAACAAGGCCAGTAAGAATATCTATGATATGTTTATAAAGGCGGAGCGCCATGTGATCCTGGTTATGCCGCTGATGATGATGACGGTCTATTCCTGTATAGTGATCATCAGCCACCGGGGCGCCATAATGGTGGTGGGAGAAGAGCTGATGACGGGTCAGCTCATGAGTCTTCTGACATATTGCCTGAATATACTGATGAATCTTCTGATGCTCTCCTTCATCGTGGTGATGCTTACCATGTCCCAGGCCAGTGCAAAGCGTATCTGTGAGGTCATAAATGAGGAGAGCGATCTTAAACAATGTGACTTGCCCCTGAAGGAAATAAAGGACGGAAGCATCAGCTTTGATCATGTGACCTTCAGATATTATGAGAGATCCGAGCGGCCGGTACTGGATGACGTGACCCTGGATATCGCTTCGGGTGAGACCATAGGTATAATCGGCGGCACAGGCTCCGCAAAAACCTCGCTCATAAACCTGATAAGCAGGCTTTATGATGTGAGCGAAGGCAGTGTGAAGGTAGGTGGAGCCGACGTGCGCGATTACGATATGGCTTTCCTTCGCGATCAGGTGTCGGTGGTCCTTCAGAAGAATGTGCTTTTTTCCGGAAGTGTTCTGGAAAACCTGCGCTGGGGAAATGAGAACGCCTCCGAAGAAGAGTGTGAGAACGCCTGCCGTATGGCCTGTGCCCATGAGTTTATAGAGAAAATGCCGGAAGGATACAACTCCCATGTGGAACAGGGAGGCACCAATTTCTCCGGAGGACAGAGGCAGAGGCTCTGTATTGCCCGGGCCCTCATGAAAAAGCCTAAGATCCTGATACTGGATGATTCCACAAGTGCCGTGGATACTGCAACCGATGCAAGGATAAGGGATGCGTTAAAGAAATATATTCCCGGCACCACAAAGATAATAATCGCACAGAGGATCGCTTCGGTCATGGATTCGGACAGGATCGTGGTCATGGACGAAGGAAGGATAAACGGTGTGGGAACTCACGAGGAACTGATAAGGAGCAATGAGATATACCGTGAAGTCTGCCAGCTGCAGGGGATCGTTGTAACTGAAGCTGATAAAGACCCTACCCTGATGTCATATCCTGAAAGAGTATAATTAATAAAAAGTTAAGGAAAAAACAATGCCCCCTACCCCCCCAAGAGGACCCGGAAGACGAGTGAGAGGCCCTTTGCCCAAGCTCAAGGATCCGGGAGCCACATTAAAAAGGATAATTAAATATATCG
>JAEEZH010000098.1 GCA_016288495.1 Lachnospiraceae bacterium | reverse complement strand
TGGCAGATAAGAAAAAAATCCTAATAATAGACGACGACGAAAACATTGCGGAAATCCTTTCCCTTTACATGATAAAGGAATGTTTCGAGACGAAGATCGCCTCTGACGGAGAGAGTGGTCTTAAGATTTTTGACGAATACAAACCCGATCTCGTCCTGCTGGACCTGATGATGCCCGGGAAGGACGGTTATCAGGTGTGCCGTGAGATCAGGGCGGTATCCCAGACTCCCATAATCCTGCTTTCGGCAAAGGGTGAGGTTTTTGACAAGGTGCTGGGCTTTGAGCTGGGCGCGGATGACTATGTGGAAAAACCCTTTGACTCGAAGGAGCTGGTGGCAAGGGTTAAGGCAGTGCTTCGCAGATATGAGATAAATGCTCCCGCACCCGAATCGGAAAGCACTGCAGGCAGTGGCAATAAGGATATGGAGGTGGTGGAATATCCGGACCTTATCGTAAATCTCACGAATTATTCCGTGACTTATTTCGGAAACCGGCTGGATATCCCCCCTAAGGAAATAGAGCTTCTGTATTTCCTGGCGTCCACTCCGAACAGGGTGTTTACCAGGGAGCAGCTTCTTGACCATATCTGGGGATATGAGTACGTCGGCGGCACCAGGACCGTGGACGTCCATATCAAGCGTCTGCGCGAAAAGATAAAGGACCACGAGAAGTGGAAGATAGGCACAGTCTGGGGGATCGGATACAGATTTGAGGTTACCGCTTAAATGAATAAAAAAACCTTAAAGATCCTTGAATTTGACAAGATAATAAACAGGCTTTCAGATCTGGCTTCAACTGCCGGAGGAAAGAGGTTTTGTGAGGCGTGCGCGCCTGTGAGTGACATCGACGTGATAGAGAGTCTGCAAAGTGAGACGGAAAGCGCACTCTCAAGACTTTTTTCCTCCGGTAATATTTCATTTTCGGGAGTACGTGATGTAAAGGCTTCATTAAAGCGTCTGGATGCGGGCGGAGTATTGGATACCGCAGAGCTGCTTCAGATAGCCAAGCTTCTTTCGGTGACCGCAAGAGCCAAAAGCTACGGTGATCAAAAGGAGGAGCCGGATGATCTCACCGGCCTTTTCGAGCTCCTGACTCCTTTGACACAGATAAAGAACAGGATCGAAGAATGCATAATTTCCGAAGAGGAGATTTCGGACAATGCATCTCCGGCCCTCCGGGATGTGCGCAGAAAGATCCGGGGAATGGGAGATAAGATAAGGGAGCAGCTGAACCGCCTTGTGAACGGTCCTCTCCGTACATATCTTCAGGATGCGGTGGTGACCATGAGGGGAGACAGGTATTGCCTTCCGGTAAAGGCTGAGTATAAGTCACAGGTACCCGGCATGATCCACGATCAGAGTTCCACCGGCTCCACATTTTTCATTGAGCCTTCCGCGGTTGTCAGTCTGAACAATGACCTTAAGGAGCTTACCTTAAAGGAAGAACAGGAAATAGAAAAAATATTGGCTCAGCTTTCTTCGGAATGCGCACCTCATATACAGGAACTTGAGTATGATCACGATACGCTGATCAGGCTGGATTATATCTTTGCCAGGGGAAAGCTGGCCATGGATCAAAACGCCACCAGGCCCATTTTCAATGAAGGCCGGGTGATACATCTCAGAAAGGCACGCCACCCTCTTTTGGATAAGTCAAAGGTGGTTCCGGTGGATATCAGTCTGGGCGAGGACTACACCATGCTGGTGATCACAGGTCCGAACACCGGCGGAAAAACAGTATCCCTTAAGACCTGCGGATTGCTTGCGGCAATGGGACAGGCAGGTCTGTTCATACCCTGTGCGGACAGATCGCAGCTTGCGGTCTTTGATGATATTTATGCGGATATCGGCGATGAGCAGTCCATAGAACAGTCTTTGTCCACATTTTCTTCGCATATCAAAAATATTGTTTACATCTTAAAGCATGCGGGTGACAGATCCCTCTGTCTTTTTGACGAGCTGTGTGCCGGTACCGATCCCACAGAGGGGGCTGCTCTTGCCATAGCGATCCTGAGAGATGTGAGAAGAAGGGGTTCATACTGTCTGGCCACGACCCACTATGCAGAACTGAAGCTTTTTGCCCTGACGGAAGAGGGCGTGATGAACGGTTCATGTGAATTTGACATAAAGACACTGAGTCCCACTTACAGGCTTCTGGTGGGAATACCCGGAAAGAGCAATGCTTTTGCCATATCCGGAAAGCTGGGCCTTGACAGAGGGATAATTGAAGAAGCGAAAAAGAATCTTTCGGAATCCGACAAGAGCTTTGAAGACGTGCTTACGGATCTGGAAAAAAAGAGGCAAAGCCTGGAGCGTGACCGGGAGCTGGTTGAAGAGATGCGCAGGCAGGCCCAGTCCTTCAAGGACAGGTCGAGGGTCAGCTCCGAAAAGCTGGAGGATCGCACGGAGCGCATAATCGAGGAGGCAAAGCAGGAAGCCAGGCGTATCCTTCAGGAGGCAAAGGACACGGCTGACGAGACCATCAGAAAGTTCGGGCAGTATGCCGACCGTGATGAGATCCGTGAAATGGAAAAGGACCGGGAGAGGATCCGGCAGTCTCTTAAGAACGCCCAGAGCGCTGGGATAAAAGAGAAGCTCCATGAAGATGAGGATGCAAAACCGGTGGATCCTAAGAAGCTGAAAAAAGGCGATCCGGTATGGGTGGTTCCCATGAATTCAAACGGAACCGTGAGCACACTTCCCGATAAGGCCGGAAAGCTCTTCGTTCAGTGCGGTATATTGCGCACGCAGGTAAATGTAAAGGATCTGGCTTATCCCAGAGAGATATCTTACGAAAAGAAAAAGAATAAGACACCGGGTGCTTTCGGCAAAAACCGAACCGCAAATGTCGCCACCGAAAAGGCAGCCACCATCACCGGTGAGATCAAGCTGATCGGCATGACCGTGGATGAGGCGATTGCCACCCTTGACAAATATCTTGACGATGCATATCTTACGAATGTCAATGAGGTGAGGATAGTGCACGGAAAGGGCACCGGTGCCCTGCGGGATGCAGTCCGCCGGCATCTGAAACAGGTCAGGTATATAAAGAGCTTCCGCAGCGCGGAGTATGGCGAGGGTGATGCCGGAGTGACCATAGCCGTGATCGGGTGATACAGATTGAAAAGACGTCGCTCAGTATATAACAAATTATTAATTGCATATGTGGTATTCGCCATTTTGTCTTTTCTGACGGTGTCATATTTTTCCTCAGGAAAGCTGAAAAGCTATCTGCTTGAAAGACAGGCGGATAACCTGATGAGAGAAATCTCCACCCTGGCGAATTTTTACACCAGTGAAACCCATATCCGCGGCGGTTCGCCGGAGATGATCTTCGGATATTTAAAATCCGTGGCATCGTACAGCAACTGTGAGATCTGGGTGGTAGACGCAGCGGGCCGGGTGATCATGAATACCGCAGATCCTTCGCTGTCGGCGGCCTCTGAGCTTATCATCAATGAATTTGATCCGGTATCCATAAGGGGTCATATGACGGGTAATTTTTACGGTCATTTCAATGAAGAGATGCTGACGGTGTATGCGCCGCTGAACCTGAATTTCAAACTCCGGGGATATCTGATAACGCATTGTACGGTCCAGAGCGTTTTGAGAAGGAGCGACGAGATACTCAGGATCGTTTACCAGACGATGCTGATCATACTGCTTCTGTCACTGATAATCCTTGCGGTGTTTACGGTGGTAGTCTATCGTCCTCTCAGAAAGATAACGATAGCGACTGAGGAGTATGCAAAGGGAAATTACGATTATCCGCTTACTGCTTCAGGCGGAGACGAGATGGCCTATCTGGCGGGAACCCTGGGATATATGGCTTCCGAGATAGCCCGGACTGAGGACAATGAAAAGAAGTTCATTGCAAATGTTTCCCACGACTTCAAATCACCTCTGACCTCCATAAGAGGATACCTTGAGGCTATGCTGGACGGAACGATCCCGCCGGAACTTCACAGTAAATACATAGGAATAGTGCTTAATGAGACCCAGCGGCTCACGAAGCTTACAGGTTCGCTGCTTCAGCTCAATAATCTGAATGTAAAGGGAATCCTTCTGGACATAAATGCATTCGACATAAACGCCATGATCAAAAGAACCTGCGAAACCTTTGAAGGCAGGTGCATAGAACGGCACATCTTTATCGAGCTGGTCCTCACCGAGGAGAGCATGGAGGTCCTGGCGGATGAGGGAAAGATAGAACAGGTACTGTATAATCTTTTGGATAACGCCATAAAATTCAGTCCCGATCATTCTACAATAAAGATCGAGACGACTCAGAAAAATGAAAAACTTTTTGTATCCGTAAAAGACTCCGGCATAGGGATCCCGAAGGAATCGCTGGGGCTGGTATTTGACCGGTTTTATAAGACCGATCCTTCCAGGGGCAAGGATAAAAAGGGCACGGGACTCGGTCTGGCTATAGTTAAAGAGATAATAAAAGCGCATGATGAAAACATTAATGTGATCTCAACAGAGGGTGTCGGAACGGAATTCATTTTTTCGCTGAAGCTGGCTTAAGGCCGGCTTCAACAGGGGGTAAAAGACATGGATGAGGGAAGAGGATTCATTCGGAGCAGGATAAAGGATAAACCCTTAGACAAAAAGAAATTTATGATGCGTCTGGGAATGGCAGTGGTCCTGGGAGTGCTTTTCGGACTCGTGGCAGCCGTATCCTATACCGCAGGAGTTTATCATCTGGAGAACACGGTATACCAGACTCCAGTCAGGGAGGTAGTTATATCCGAAGCAGAAGCGAAACCCGAGAGCCCGGATCAGACTGATGAGGTGGTGCTTGAAGAAGACAGGGTGGAAGAAACAGAGCCGAAGGTGGTGAAAGCTTATGATCTCGAAAGTTATGAGCAGCTGTATACAGACCTTTATGACATAGCGAAGGATGCTGCGAAAAGCATGCTCCCCGTTCACGCGGTTACTGAAGATGCAGACTGGTTTTCCGATACCTTTGAATCCTCTAAGGGCGGATCGGGACTGGTCATAGCAGATAACCGCAGAGAGTTTCTGATACTTGTGGACAACAGCATAATAGCTGACGCCAGAGAGATACAGGTGACTCTTCCCGACGAGTCCACCGTCAGCGCCACGACAAAGAAATACGATCCCTATACGGGAATGGCCATTATAGGCATTCCTATCGCGGATATCAAGGAAGAGGTCAGGGATGAGATCATTCCCGCCCAGCTGGGTACTTCCACCGGCGACGTGCTTTTGGGAAAGCCTGTGATAGCCATCGGATCTCCCCTGGGAGTATCCGATTCGGTTTCCTATGGCATAGTAACTTCCTCATCAAAGATGGTCCAGAAGCCGGATGAACAGCTTCAGCTCCTTACCACTGATATCTGCGGCAGCAGCAACGGAAGCGGCATCCTGGTGAATCTCAAGGGTCAGACAATGGGCATAATCACACAGGAGGAATACGAAGACAAGAACAGCAATCTCATCTGTGCCTATGGCATATCCGGCATGAAGTCCTCAATAGAACGGATGGCCAATGGCAGGGATAAGGCGTATCTGGGTATATACGGCGCGGATGTAACAAAGGAAGTAATGGAAAGCCTTTCCATTCCGGAGGGTGCCTATATCACCGCGATAGATGTTGATTCACCGGCTATGGACTGCGGGATGCAGAGCGGTGATGTGATAACCGCCTTCGGGACTTCTGAGATAAAGAGCTTTTCCGATTTTGAGACTGCGATGAACAAATCGCTTCCGGGGGACGAGGCTGTCATCACTGTGGAGAGAGCGTCACGGAACGGATATTCGGAGATGACCTTCTCGGTTATCCTGGGGACTGTAAGCAATTAGAAGGAGATTATAAAAAATGAAATATCTTAATCAGCTGCATGAGGGAGAAAGATTTAAGAACATATATCTGGTAAAAAGCTGTCAGGCCGCGCAGACCAAGAACGGCAAGGAATACCTGAACATGATCATTGCGGATAAGACCATGAGTGTAAACGCAAAGGTCTGGGATCCGTCGGATCCCGGCATAGATGATTTTGAAAAGCTGGATTATGTGGAATTTACCGGGGATGTGACCGTATTTAACGGCTCACTTCAGCTGAATATCAAAAGCGCAAAAAAAGCTGCGCCTGGATCCTATGACCCGGCAGATTATCTTCCTGTGAGCAGATATGATATAGAGGATATGTATGAGAGCCTGCTGAAATTTGTGAATGGTATAGAAGAGCCTCACCTGAAGCAGCTCTGCACGGATATTTTCATTGAGGATAAAGAATATATCAAGGCCTTTAAAATGTGCTCGGCGGCAAAGAGCGTGCATCACAGTTTTGTGGGAGGGCTTTTGGAGCACACCCTGAGGGTGACTTCCCTGTGCAGTTTTTATGCGAAAAGCTATTCCTACCTGAACAGGGACCTTCTTATCACGGCCGCCCTGTGTCACGATATGGCCAAGGTCTGGGAATTCACGCCCTTTCCTGAAAATGATTATTCGGATGAAGGACAGCTTGTGGGACATATTGTTCTCGGAGCGGAGAAAGTGGCGGAGTATGCACGCCGCCAGGATGATTTTCCGGAAGTACTTCTCAGGGAGCTCCGTCACTGCATTTTAGCTCATCATGGGAAGCTGGAATTCGGTTCTCCGAAGATCCCGTCCCTGGCAGAGGCCATAGCCCTTCATTATGCCGATGATACGGATGCCAAGCTTGAGACCATGTTTGAAGCCCTGGAAAGCGCGGCTTCGGCCGGACAGACCGGATGGCTGGGCAGGAACTTTGCCCTTGAGACAAATATCAGGAAGACAATGGGAGCCGGGGATGTATAAAAAGGGTGACAGGATAAAACTGCAGATAACCGATATGGGAAAAGACGGGGAAGGTATCGGAAAGATAGATACCTTTCCTTTTTTTGTTAAAGACGCATTGATAGGAGATACCGTTGAGGCATCGGTGATGAAGGCAAAAAAGAACTATGCTTATGCAAAGCTTTTGCGCATTCTTAAGCCTTCGCTGGACCGGATAACTCCGAAGTGTCCTGTTGCCAGGCCCTGCGGCGGCTGTCAGCTCCAGGAGCTGTCTTACAGTGCGCAGCTTGAGTTTAAGAAAAGGCTGGTCATTGAAAATCTGGTCCGCATCGGAGGTGTGGACAGGGAGAACCTTGGCAGCATATTTGAGGGCGTTATAGGAATGGAGGATCCCTGGCGCTATCGCAATAAGTCAATATACCCTGTGGGTAAAACCCGTGACGGCAGACTGACAGCAGGCTTTTATGCCGGCCGGACCCACAGCATCATAGAGTGCGATGACTGTCTTATCGGAGCAGCGGAAAACAGGATCGTTCTCGATGCGGTGCTTTCCTGGATGAGTGACAATGATATTGAGCCTTACTGCGACCGTGTGACGGACGAACTTTGTGTCCGGCATATCTTCATCAGGAAGGCTTTTGCCACCGGTCAGATCCAGGTCTGCCTCATTGTTTCCGCTGCCGGAAGCCTTCCAGGATCGGAGGACCTGATAAACGCCTTAAAAAAGATTCCCGGAATGACAAGCATCTGCGTGAATGTAAATTCCCTTGAAACGAACGTGATCTTTGGACCACAGCTCCGTGTACTCTATGGACCCGAGTATATCGAAGACGAGCTCATGGGGCTGCGCTTTAGGATTTCACCCCTGTCCTTCTATCAGGTGAATCCTCTTCAGACAGTAAAGCTCTACGGAACTGCTCTTGAATTTGCCGGGCTCACAGGAGATGAAAATGTCTGGGATATATGCTGCGGCATAGGCACCATATCCCTGGTTGCCGCCGCCAGGCTAAAGTCCCTCGGTGGGAGCGGAAAGGTCTTTGGACTGGAGATCGTTCCCGAGGCCATCGAGAACGCAAAGGAAAACGCCCGATTGAACAATCTGGAAAACGCCTCATTTATCTGTGCTCCTGCCGAGAAATACCTTCCCGGGGCCGTAAGTGACGGCATATCCCGTCCCGATGTGATCATCGCCGATCCGCCCCGTTCCGGCCTGGCTCCTGAAGTGATCGAGGCTATGATCTCCATCTCCCCTTCCCGCATAGTTTACGTGAGCTGCGACAGCGCCACCCTGGCCCGTGACATAAAGCTCCTGTCCGCCGGCGGCTACTCCCTGCGGCGTGTCCGTGCCACGGATATGTTCTGTCACAGCTGCCATGTTGAAACAGTTGCGAAACTCACTCGGGCCGGGTTGTGACCAAAGAATTACTTTTTTTGAATAGATGATAGAGGAAATCGAGTTACGTATTAAAGGAGGAAAAAATGGATATCAACATACTTCTGGCATTGCAGAATTTCAGGAACGGCGTCGGCGCCTGTCTGGTCAGCTTCATGACAAAGATGAGCTTCATCGGAGAAATGAATACTGTGCTGATCATCACGGCACTCATCTATTGGTGTGTCAGCAAGGATTTCGGTCAATATCTTCTGATGGGCTGGAGCGCCAACAGAGTAGTAAACGGTTTTCTGAAGGTGACCGCCTGCGTCTACCGTCCGTGGATCAGGGATGCACGCATCGTGCCCGAAAGCGAGGCACTGGCAGATGCAACAGGGTATTCATTCCCAAGCGGACACAGCATGAACTCCGCATCGCTGTTTGGCGGCGCCGCCATTCGAAAAGAGCTGTCCAGGGCACTTCGTATCGTGCTGGGTATCATTGCCGCGCTCATTCCTTTCAGCCGCAATTTTCTGGGCGTGCATACCCCTCAGGACGTTTTGGTCGGCATGGGAGTCGGGCTGCTTGTGATGTGGCTGACCGTCAAACTGATGGCATGGCTCGAAGCAAATCCGGAAAAAGATATACTGGTGATGTGCGTCGGCACTGTAATTTCCGTTGCTGTGGCGATATTTGCTTCTGTTAAAAGTTATCCTGTCGATTATGACGCGGCCGGTAAGCTGCTGGTGGATGGCGCGAAAATGGCCAACGATACATTTAAGGGCGTCGGTTGGGCCATCGGCTTCTTGATAGGTTGGATCCTGGAAAGACGATATATCCGGTTTTCAACCGATGTCAATATGATGACGCGGATCACACGCCTGTCGGCCGGACTCCTCGGCTATTATGCCCTGAGTCTGATCCTCCTTCCTCTGCTTAAGGCCTGGATCCCCGGCGCGGGCGGTGCGATCACAACCTGCTTTATCCAGATGTTCTATGTGTCCTTCATCTTTCCCTGGTGTATGATGCTTATGGAGCAAAGCCGGTAAAAAGCATTTACGAAGGTTGTTGAGATGACCTCTACCAGATGACCTGTTTCATATTGTAATAGAAAGATGAACTTTGAAAATTTTCTGCAAAATTCACCAAAAATCTGTTAAAATAATCTTTGGGTTTGTGAAAAATGCAGATATGGGTACAACTTCCGATACGATGATGTAGGGGTGTTTTCCGGGGGGATAAAGCATTTATCAAAGATGTCTTTGAGCCACTGGGATATGAGGTATCATACGAGGTTTTCCCTGTGGACGAAGAATAATTATGTCCTTATACCTGTTTTTGATATGCAAAGGCATTACTACGTGAACGAGACGGATGTGGAGGGCATAGTAAAGCACGGCGAGGGGAGACTCTGTCAGCATCCCGCATGGAAGGGAGGTTGACGGATGGGGAAGATTGATGATGCAGCCCTGGCTTTCTTTTCTGAGTCTGACAGATTTGCGGAAGTGATGAATGTCAGGTTGTTTGGCGGGAGAAAGTTCATAAAGGCCGAGGAGCTGT
>JAEEZH010000097.1 GCA_016288495.1 Lachnospiraceae bacterium | reverse complement strand
TCCTCCTGCTCGGGATTCAGCTCAGCCCTGTCTGCGATCACCTTTTGCAGATACTGGCGGAGGTTCATCACCAGAGCGTCGCTCCTGGCCTGTGTGGTGTCAATGGCATTTGATAAAACGCCCTCTATATTAGCCAGGGAAGCATCTGTATAATCTATGGCAGCCATACGGATATTGTCGGCTTCCATATTTGCCTGCTGTATGATGTACTGGGCCTGTTGCTTGGCATCCTCTACGATCTCACCCGCCTGGGCGTAGGCCTGTTGCATGATCTCATGCTCGTTAACGGAACTGTTGACAAACTGGTTCGCCTCTTCGATGATCTCCCCTGCCTTTTTCCTGGCATCCTGGAGGATCTCCTCTTTATTGCTGATTATCTTCTGATAACGCCTCATCTCATCGGGGACCGTATCCCTGAAGCTGGCAAGATAATCATCGATGGTCTCTCTGTCCACAAAGATAAGGCTGCTGCTAAGCGGAACCGGCTTACATGAATCGATATATGAAGCGATCTCGTCAATCTTATCCTGGATTACATTAGCCATTATTTAATCAACCTCCGTACTTTTCGTATACCTTTTTCGCTATACTCTCCGGGACAAACCTGGAAATATCCCTGCCAAAGGAAGCTACCTCCTTGACAGTGGTGGAACTCAGATATGCATATTCAAGTGAAGTGGTGAGGAATACGGTATCCACATCACCCGAAAGCTTCCTGTTGGTCTGGGCCATCTGCAGTTCGTATTCGAAATCGGTGACAGCCCGAAGCCCTCTGATGATCACATCCGCCCCGCTCTTGGCCGCATAATCCACCAGTAGTCCGGAAAAGGAATCCACGCGGACATTATCAAGGTCTGCGCAAACATCCTGTAACATTTTAACACGTTCCTCGACAGAAAACAACGGAGATTTTGCTTTATTGCTCAAAACCGCCACTATCAGTTCGTCAAACACCTTGGCCGAACGCTTTATAATGTCTATATGGCCATAGGTCACCGGGTCAAATGAGCCCGGATAGATCGCTATCTTCATGATACCTCCTTCAAGATTCTTCGCTCCGCTCAGAATGACAATAGTGAGTACTCAAAATGACAATAGTGAGTACTCAAAATGACAGAAGATAAACTTCATTCACATGACACAACTATTAAAAATCATCTCTGATCATTCTGTCCCTAGTGATGATTCCTGTGAAAGCCTGCAGAAAATATGTTTGTTGGTCTTATACTCCTTGATCCTCGTGATCTCAAAGCCGGCCTGTTCCACAAAAGCCGTATCCCGCCTGTCGGTGGCCTCAATAACGATGAGGGTATCGGCATCTATGGCCTTTGAATCACGGAGCAGTGACAGCACCTTTGCATCAGCCCCGGAATCATAGGGCGGATCCATATATACGATGTCATACACGCCCTCACGCTCTATGGCCCTTAAGGAAGAAAACACATCCGCCGAAATGAGTGTGGCCTGATCCGCCAGATGGGTATGGTTCAGATTATATCTGATGCATTCCTGGGCTTTCTTTGAATTATCCACAAAAACAGCCCGCTTCGCTCCTCTGGACAGAGCTTCTATGCCGATTCCCCCGCTTCCCGAAAACAGATCCAGGAATTTACGCCCCGGCACCAGGTCCTGTATGATATTAAAGAGGGTCTCCTTTATCCGATCCTGGGTAGGCCTGGTATCCATTCCCTCAGGAGTCTTCAGCAGAAGACGTCTCGCACTTCCCGCTATTACTCTCATGTTTTTTCAATCCTTTATTCTATATAAAGATTCTTCCTGTTGCTTCGCAACCCCTCGCCGGGGCGGCATCACATCACTTCGTAATGTGATATGCGTCGCTCCGCTCAGAATGACAACAGGTCAGGAAAATAACATCAGAATCTGATCTTCGTACCCTTGCTGTCGCGGCGTAGGAGCTTAACCTTATTGAGCTGGACTTCCTTATCGTCTATGACCGCCACAGAATCATCAGTGTAGGTGGTAAAATACACGTCCTCCACATAATCCCCGGCGGAAAGCTTTATACCCCTGACGCCTACCGCGGTCTTTTTCTTTTCAGGCACTTCATCAATGGCAAAGCGCAGGAAATAACCGCCGTGGGTCCGCAGGATCACATTGTGTTCGTTTTCGATGACCCTGACCGAGATCACCTCATCCCCGTCGTTGAGCTTGGTGGCCGCCACAGTCCTCTTGGCCACATCAAACTCCGTGCCGAAGACATGCTTCATCATGCCCTGCTTTGTAGTGAACAAAAGCAGCTTCATAGCCATCTTCTCGAGATTGGTCACACAGACCACCCTCTCGTTGGCACTGTCATAATTACTGATGTTGTCGATGGGAACACCCTTGTCCCTGAATTTACCCACGCCCAGATCCCTGGCCTTTATGGAATGAACATTTCCTGTGTTCGTAAACACCAGTATCTTGTCTGTGTTCATGCAGGTGAAGACATACGCATTCTCCGCAAGGGCAGCTTCCTTATTGCGCTCGAAGGTGGGTACATCCACACATCTGGCATATCCGAACCTGTCCATGAGGAAGGCGATCTCACTCTCCTCGAATTTATTTTCCTCGAATACCGCCTCCTCGCTGTTTTCGATGACCGTCAGCCTGGGCTTTGCGAATTCCTTTTTATAGCTGTCCAGATCCTCAAGTATCTGCCTGGACATGGAGGAATAATTGTTCAGCAGATCCTCATATTTTGCGATCCTTGCCAGAGTTTCCTCATGCTCCTTCTTAAGAGCCTTTATCTCCAGACCGATGAGCTTTTGCAGCCTCATCTCCAGTATAGCCGATGCCTGCCTGGGTGTAAAGCGCAGCTGTCTTGCCATCTCAGGAGACATGGGGTTCTTAAACTTTATGCCGTCTGTAACGCCCTCGGTAAGGCAGGCCTTTGCCATCTTCACATCCTTCGATCCCCTCAGGATCTCGATGATGAGATCGATGACGTCACAGGCCTCGATGAGTCCTTCCTGGATCTCCTTTTTATCCATATCCTTTTGCAGGAGATTCGTGTATTTGCGGGAGCAAAGCTCAAACTGGAACTCCACGTTTGCCTCGATTATTTTTTTAAGGCTCAGCGTCTCGGGGCGACCGCCGGCAATAGCCAGCATATTCACGCCGAAGGTGCTCTCCAGCTGGGTCTTCTTGTAGAGCATATTTTCCAGATTCTTGACATCGGCGCCTTTTTTTAGCTCGATGACTATCCTGATGCCCTCTTTCGAGGACTGATTCGATATATCTGATATATCCGTGGTCTTTTTGCTCTCGATCAGGTCTGCCACATCGTTAAGGAACTTGCCTATGCCGCTGCCTATCATGGTATAGGGGATCTGAGTGATCACCAGGCACTGCTTACCGCCCTTTAATTCCTCATATTCCACCTTTCCGCGAAGCTTGATCCGGCCTGTGCCGGTACTGTAAATCTCAGCCAGTTCATCCTTATTCGTCACTATGCCTCCGGTAGGGAAATCCGGACCGGGCATGATACGCAGCAGTTCCTCATCGGTTATATCATTGTTCAGGATATAAGCCTTCACCGCCTCGATCACTTCACCCAGATTATGGGGAGGGATGGACGTCGTCATACCTACGGCTATACCCTCAGAACCGTTCACCAGTATATTCGGCACTCTGACAGGCAGCACCTCAGGCTCTTTTTCCGTTTCGTCGAAATTCGGGACAAAATTTACCACATCCTTGTCAAGATCCGCCAGGAAGCAGGTCTGGGTGAATCTTTCCAGTCTCGCCTCGGTATATCTCATGGCAGCGGCCCCGTCGCCCTCTATGGAGCCGAAGTTACCGTGGCCGTCCACCAGGGTCTGTCCCTTCTTGAAATCCTGAGCCATGACCACCAGGGCCTCATATATGGAGGAATCGCCATGGGGATGGTACTTACCCATGGTATCGCCCACTATCCTGGCGCACTTACGATAGGGTGAATCATGCTTTATCCCCAGCTCATGCATATCATAGAGCGTACGCCTCTGCACAGGCTTAAGGCCGTCCCGTACATCGGGAATGGCTCTTGATATGATGACGCTCATGGAATAGTCGATAAACGACTTTTTCATGATATCCGAAAATTCGGTGCGTATTATCTGTTCTTCAATTTCCTTAACCTTCTTCTTTGCCATAATACTATCCTAATTCCTTTTCTCTACGCGTCTATCTCGGCCTCAGCGGCGTGTCTGTATATGAAATCCTTACGGGGGGCCACATCGGTGCCCATGAGGACCTGGGTGACGGAATCGGCCATCCTGGCGTCCTCTATCTCCACCCTCTTCAGGATACGGGTCTCGGGATTAAGCGTGGTCTCCCACAGCTGGGAAGCGTCCATTTCACCCAAACCCTTATATCTCTGGAGGGTAAAATTCCCCTTCTGACGCTTACGGTAGTCTGCCAGCGCCTTATCATCATAGAGATACTCTTCCTCACCCTTGGAGGGCATAGCCTTGTAAAGGGGAGGCATAGCCAGATATACATGACCCTCGTAGATGAGCTCGGGCATGAAGCGGTAAAACAGGGTCAACAGCAAAATAGCGATATGGGAACCGTCCACGTCCGCATCGGTCATGATGATTATCTTATCATAGCGAAGCTTGGTGATGTCAAAGTCGTTACCATATCCCTCGGAAAAGCCGCAGCCGAAGGCGTTGATCATGGTCTTTATCTCCGCATTGGCCAGCACCTTGTCTATGGAGGCTTTTTCCACATTCAGGATCTTTCCCCTGATGGGCAGGATGTCCTGGTATTTGCGGTTTCTCGCAGTCTTGGCGCTGCCTCCCGCGGAGTCTCCCTCCACTATGAATATCTCACATTTTTCGGCCTCCCTGGATTCACAGTTGGCCAGCTTGCCGTTTGAGTCAAAAGAATACTTCTGCTTTACCAGCAGGTTCGTCCTGGCCTTTTCCTCAGCCTTACGGATCTTGGCTGCCTTTTCGGCACAGCCGATCACATTTTTAAGTTCCTCCAGGTTCCTGTCAAAATAACGGACTATCTCGTCTCCCGTTATCTTGGCTACGGCCTTGGCCGCATCCTGGTTATCCAGCTTTGTCTTGGTCTGGCCTTCGAATCTGGGATCGGGGTGCTTGATGGAAATGACGGCAGTCATACCGTTACGTATATCCGCGCCGTTAAAATTCTGATCCTTTTCCTTGAGGATGCCCAGCTCCCTGGCATAGCTGTTTATCACTGTGGTAAACTGGGTCTTATAGCCCGTCAGATGGGTACCGCCCTCGGCGTTATAGATGTTATTGCAGAAGCCCAGCACATTCTCATGGAACTCGCTGACATACTGGAAGGCGCCCTCCACCATGATGCCATCAGACTCACCGGAGAAATAGATCACATCGGTGATGGTCTCCTTTTTATAGTTCAGATCCTTGATAAAGCCTATGATACCGTCGGGTTCGGAGAAGGTCAGCTCTACCGGCTCTTCCTGACGCATATCCTTATAGATGATGGTCAGCTTCGGGTTAAGGTAGGCAGTCTCATGAAGACGGCTGATGATATCGTCCTCCTTGAACCTGGTCTTTTCAAAGATCTCGGCATCGGGCAAAAAGTTGATCTTCGTGCCTGTTTTTCTGGTCTTGCCTATGGTGGGGAGCAGACCGTCTATAAGCTCCACATCGGGGATGCCCCGCTGATAATGATCATGGTAAATAAGGCCGTCCCTGGCCACCTCTATGTCCAGGTATTCGGAAAGCGCGTTGACCACCGATGAACCCACGCCGTGGAGACCGCCGGACACCTTGTACACGCTGTCGTCGAACTTACCGCCGGCATGAAGGGTAGTAAAGACCAGACGCTCTGCACTGATGCCCTTTTCATGCATGCCCACGGGAATACCGCGGCCGTTATCCGATATGGTGGCAGATCCATCCTTTTCCAAGGTGACATGTATCTCATCACAGTGTCCCGCCAGATGCTCGTCCGCGGAGTTAGCCACTATCTCGTAGATGAGATTTTTCAGTCCCTTGGTAGTGACGGAACCAATGTACATACCGGGGCGTCTCCTGACTGCTTCC
>JAEEZH010000008.1 GCA_016288495.1 Lachnospiraceae bacterium | reverse complement strand
TGAACGACGTGCGCGATACGCACAGATCCTGCAGTCCCGGCAGCAGGAAGTTGTTCATCATCTCATTTTTCCTGGACACGGGCTGGATGAACTCGGGATGGGTATTGATGTGCTCTATGAGCCTGTCGGCATATTTACTCATCTTAAAGAAATATGCTTCCTCGGAAGCCTTCTTCACCTCGCGTCCGCAGTCAGGGCACTTGCCGTCCACCAGCTGGCTCTCAGTCCAGAAGGACTCACAGGGCGTACAGTACATTCCCTCATACTCTCCCTTATAGATATCACCCTGATCATAGAGACGCTTAAAGATCTTCTGGACCTGCTTCTCATGATCCGGATCGGTGGTCCTTATAAACTTGTCATATGAGGTGTTCATCAGATCCCAGATAGTTTTTATCTGGCCTGCCACGTCATCCACATATTCCCTGGGGCTGACCCCCTTTTCTCCGGCCTTGATCTCTATCTTCTGACCGTGCTCGTCGGTACCGGTCTGAAAGAACACGTCATAGCCCTCCATCTTTCTGAAACGGGCGATGGAATCGGCCAGGACTATTTCATAGGTATTGCCTATGTGGGGCTTGGCCGAGGTGTAGGCTATGGCTGTTGTGATGTAATATTTTCCCTTGTTCATATATATTTCCTCCGTTTTTAAGATTCTTCGTCACTTCGTTCCTCAGAATGACAGTGGGGAATGCTCAGAATGTAAATTAACAGTCCTGTATGATCGGCACTGCTCACACTACCGTACCGGGGGGCGGGGATTGCAATGCCTGGTCGATACGCCGGTTTTTATCTTTGGCATCGTATTCGGGCGCGTTTACCGCCTCCACCACATTGTCACCAAACAATCTTTCCGTCGAGATAATATATCTGCATATATTCTTTGCGCTCCGGATAAGGATATCGCGGCTGATGAGTCCTGCCTCAAGCCAGGCTGCGATATTGTCATTCCCGGTGTTCCTCTCGCTGTTGGCGTGTACCGAATACAAGTCATTCTGGGCCCTCAGCATGGGACCGCCGTTTTTAATGGTGCCCTCCTTTTTGAAATCAGGAACATTATTATAAGCTTCATTCGACTCATCGTAAAGCTCATCGTCAGTCATGGCCCACCAGTCGGTCATCACCACGCCGTCAAATCCCCAGTCATTTCTCAGAACTCCCGTCACAAGCTGGGAATGTCCCGAGGTATAGGTCCCGTTAAGCTTACCGTAGGTAGTCATGACGCTCTTGGCGCCGCCCTGCTTTATGGCATATTCAAAGGGCCTTAAATATATTTCCCTCAGAGCCCGGTGGGACACCACGCTGTCCACCTGTGTACGGTCCTTTTCCTGATTGTTTGCACAAAAATGCTTTATGGTACCTTCCGCTCCGGAGGCCTTTAATCCCTGCAGCGCAGCAGCCGCCATCACTCCCGTCAGATAAGGATCCTCCGAGAAGTATTCAAAGTTACGTCCGTTAAGGGGATATCTGTGTATATTTATCCCGGGGCCCAGCAGATTGTCCACTTCATTGTAGGTGAGCTCCATTCCCTCAAATTTGTAAAGCTCTGTCATCGATACGGGATCAAAGCTGCAGGCCAGGAGTGTCCCGGAAGGAAGCGAAAACGCCATGGACCCGTCATCCATCCTGATACCTGAAGGTCCGTCCGAAAGGCATACCACCTTGATGCCGAAATCCTGAAGCCGGTCCGTCACGCCGCCGAAGGCACCTACCGTCCCGTCCTTTGCCCGGGGAGAATATACGCCCTCCATCCGGGAAAGGCAGATGAGATCCTCATCAGTGAGCTGGGACAGGAATTCGTCCAGATCCGCCTTTTTGTCCTTTACATCCACAAGCTTTATCCCCTTATCCTTCACGTAAGCGGGGGCAGGCTTAACATTATCGGCTATGCACTTTTTGATGGCATCCATACCGGCAGCCTTAAGGGGCACATCCTGCTGTCCGATCTCACCGTTTGTGATATGGAGCCGCTTAAACGGCAGAACGGGTGAAACATCTCCGCTGACAGTCTCACATACAAAGGTCTCATCCAGATAAAAGCTTCCGCATTCCTTTGCATCCCGGACATTGTCACCCACGTAAACGGTATATTCGCCGCTCTCCAGAACGAAGGAATTTTTATTTCCCGTGTATCCGCCGTCATCAAAGGATGCAAAACCCGATACAGGTATCTTCAGGGTGATGTTCTTATAATCTCCGGGTTCTATGGCCTCGAATTTGTGAAAGCCGATGAGTTCTCTGGCCGGCTTGTCAAGAGCGCCCTCCGGAGCCTTTACATACACCTGGACCACGTTCCGCCCCGGCAGGTTACCGGTATTTTCGCACTTCAGATGCACGGTGAGATAATCCGGTTTTCCGTCAAAACAGGAAAGAGATACTCCCGTCCCCTCGGACCTGAACCTGGTATAGCTCAGCCCGAAACCAAAGGGATATAGCACCTTATCCTTTGCTATAGTCTCAAAATACCTGTAGCCGGTATATATATCTTCGACATAAAGATTTCTTTTCCCATCGCCGTAATGATCATGGGCGGGATAATCCGACAGGGAGACTGCTATGGTATCCGCAAGGCGTCCCGACGGATTCACTTTTCCGGTCAGAAGATCCGCCACGGCCGAACCGCCTTCCATACCGCCCTGCCATACGTACATGACAGCTTTGGGATCATATTTTTCCACCCAGGACATATCCATGATGGCTCCGGTATTTATCAGGACCAGTGTATTCTCAAAGTGCTCACACATCATGGACAGGATCTTTTCCTCCTCGTCCATAAGATAATAGCTTCCTTTCTCTGCCAGAGCATCCTTATCTTCTCCGGCCAGGCGGGCAACTATGAAGATAGCCGCATCACACCTTCCGGCGGCAGCCTTCACCACTTCCACGTCAAGAGGCATCTCCTCCTGGGAAAAAGGCTCCGTTGCCCAGCCCTTTCCTTCGACAAAGGGATGATCCTTTATCCACTCCTCATACATGGAGTAGAGCTGCTCGTCTATGGTCACCAGCTTACTGTCCTTAAGACCCTGGGGTATGGATACCACATAGGGCACATTTACCATTCCTCCGGAGCCCGCACCGGCGTTGTAATAATTAAGCTGGGATCTGCCGAACACTGCGATCCTGGTCCCCTCCTTATACGGAAGCGCCGCACTGTCGTTCTTCAGAAGGACACAGCCGGAAGCCGAAACCTCCCTTATCTTTGCCGCATATTTTTCATAATCAAGAGTTCTTTTCATTTTCTATCCTCGCATACACTTCTCTTTTTGATATTCCCAGATCCGAAGCCACTGCCTTCATAGCCTCTTTTTTATCCATACCCCGCTTTAAATATATATCCATATGCTCGCTCAACGTCAGATCCATAAATTCAGACATTTTGCGATCCCTTACAGTCTCTTCGCTGACTCCCTCTATGACCAGGACATATTCACCCCGGGGGTCCTCCTGCTCATACCGCTCAAGACATCCTCCTATGGTGGAGATGAACGCCTCCTCATGAAGCTTTGTCAGCTCACGGCAAAGTGCGATGCCCCTGTCCGTCCCCAGTGTCTCACCCAAAAGAGCCAGGGTCTTTTTCAGATGATGCGGCGCTTCATACAGGATGATGGTCCGCTTCTCATCCTTCAGTTCCTCCAAAAGCCTTTCCCGGTCTTTTTTTGACGGTGGCAGAAAGCCTTCGAAACAAAACCTTCTGGCACTCATACCCGACAGGGAAAGCCCCGTCACACAGGCGCAGGCCCCGGGAAGCGAAGTCACGCTCACTCCCTGTTCATGACACATCCTCACCAGTACCTCACCGGGATCGGAGATGGCCGGCGTCCCCGCATCGGTGATCAGAGCCACCGTGCTGCCGGATTTCAACATATCTATCAGTTTTTGCGCCTTCTCATATTTATTAT